>DMJL01000033.1 GCA_003451785.1 Bacteroidales bacterium | reverse complement strand
TCGGGTCTAAGATTGACAAAGACAGTTTAAGCAAAAGGGAGGAATTATTTACAGTAAAGGAAGTTATCAGTTCCGAAAAAATTAGATTAAGCAACAACCTGACAGTTAAACTCATAGGAGTAAAAGAAGACCCTGTCAGCAATGGAATAGCAACCTCATTTCTCATAGAAAAAATAAAAGGGAAACGAGTTTTTTTGAAATACGACAATGTAAAACACAATAGCGATAACAACTTGCTATGCTATCTTTACCTCGAGAACAAAACATTCATCAATGCTCTTTTAATCAAAAATGGCATGGCGCAAGTGGATATTGAAACTGATTTCAAATACAAAGACAAGTTTTTAAACCTCTTGCAACAGAACAATGGCTAAAGAATATTTGTCAGGCACAGATGGATACAATCTGAAATTCAAAAGGGAGACGCTTTTGAATTATGGGATGAACAGATGGGGTTTGAACAAAGCCCACAGTGTTGGTTCAACCTCAGAATTGATTAGAGCTTGTGCCCCATCAAAATATGAAGAATGGGTGCAATTCTATTTCACCCAGGCTATACAAAAGAAAAAAGAAGGACTGCCAATTACAAGAGAATACATAACGAGTCTTGGGCAAACACTTTATATTAAGCTATCTGAAGTTGTTCAACACGAACTTGAGCAGATAACCGAAGAAGAATGTATTGAATATGCTTACAACCTTGTCCTGAACAGAACATACGACGGCTACAAGACTGAAATAGAAACAATTTATGGACAACTTGAAGGGGCGATTGGTCAGAAAATCGAACCGGCACCCGACAATTGGGATAGGGCTTATTGTGTGGACTTCATTGTAAAAATTCAGGAAAAATTCATCGGCATTCAAATCAAACCGATTGCAACTGGGCATGCATTAAACCAATACCAATGGATTGAGATGCACCGCGATAATCACGAACGATTTGCAACTGATTTTGGCGGAAAAGTATTTTTCGTTTTTTCTTTCAAGAGTTCAAGCGGGACAAAGAGGATTTACAACTCAGAAATTATAGACCAGATTATTGCTGAAATACATCGACTGACATAGTAAATAAAGAGTCACATCAAAAAAATAAAATTTCAGCATAGAGTGATGTTGCACGAAATCCTGCCCGCCATCTTTGGTTAATATTGTCGGCAGGCGGGGACAATAGAAACGCAAAGCATTTATTTATAGCAGGTTGCATTTTTTACTTTGCGGCTTAGCTACTTTGCGTGGGATTTTTACTAAGAGGCTAAGGAACGGCTACATACACCTTGTTCGCAAAACCATTTATTGTCTGGCAAACCAAACAATATTCCCCGGAAAATTGTTACATTTGCCACTGCATGTCTGAAATAATGACTTGTTTATAACGAAGCGCCGAGAGAACAGGCTCGCTGAAGCGCTGGCAACCCGCCCACCGGCAAGGTGCCAAAACCTGCCTTAGACAAAGGAATTATAAACGAATAGGAACAAAATGCAAACCATCTCCATTAACTATTTCCTGCACAAAGTGCACATGGCTATGCGCCAGCCTGGCTGCTGATGTTTTATTGGCATTACCCAGGCGCCCATTCCCTTCTGCTGCGTCGAAAGCTGAATCAGGTCAAGATGCTGGCTGTTGGCTTTTAGCTTTTGGCAATGTTCCAATGTCAAATACACCCCAGCATTCGACCCACTACCCAAGAAATACTAATTTTTCAAATTTATCCTTTATCCTTGTCCCCAATGACCATCCCCGAATTGATTACCCGAAACAACGGCCATCCGCGTATAAGCTTCGAACTATTGCCTCCGGTAAAAGGGAGCAGTATTAGCACCATTTTTAGCATGTTGGACCAGTTGATGGCATTTCAACCGCCATTCATCAACATAACCTACCACAGGGAAGAAATTTCCTATGTGAAACAGGCCGACGGCAGTCTTAAGCCTTCGGTTGTGCGCAAACGGCCTGGTACAGTGGGTATAGCCGCCGCCATACAAGCCCGCTATAAGGTAGATGTGGTGCCACACATCATTTGTGGGGGCTTCTCAAGTCAAGACACCGAAGATGCACTCATCGACCTTGATTTTTTAGGCATCCGCAACCTGCTGGTCGTGAGGGGCGATGCCGACAAGATTACCGGCCGGTTCAACCCCAATCCGCAGGGTCACCGCTATGCATCGGGGCTGATAGACCAAATCATGAATATGAACAGGGGTATTTACCACGACCAGTGTATTGAAAACCCGTCGCGCACAAACTTCTCCATTGGAGTTGCCGGGTATCCCGAAAAGCACCCCGAATCGCCAAACGCCGAAGAAGACCTGTTTTACCTGAAACAAAAGGTTGACAAAGGCGCCGAATATATTGTAAGTCAGATGTTTTACGACAACGAGGTTTTCTTTAACTTCGTGAAACGGTGCAGGGATGCAGGTATTCAGGTGCCCATCATACCGGGACTGAAACCCCTGAGTATCCGAGAGCATTTTCATCTGTTGCCCCGCACATTCCATCTCACCATACCTCCGGCACTGGTAAAAGAAGTAAACCAATGCAAGGACAACAAAATGGTCAGGGAATTAGGCATAGAATGGACCGTACAACAGATTAAGGAGTTGAGAGATGCCGGGCATCCATTTGTGCATCTTTACACCATGGGAAAAGTGGATAATATTGTAAAAATCTCGGAAAAGGTTTTATAAAATCCGGTTTTAATGTCAGGAAAATAATTTGGGAAGTTTGTAAGGAACTTAGCCTTTCATTGTCTCTGAGATACATTTTGACCACCTGCTTCCCTTTAGGCATACAAAAACCATATCGAAAAAAAACGACAAACATGACTTCAGATAACCGCCTTCAAACCCTGATTCAGCAAAAAATTCTAATTCTGGATGGAGCTATGGGAACCATGATACAACGCCATAAGCTTACAGAAGAAGATTTTCGGGGTACTCGTTTTGCCCATATAAACCAAAAGGTAAAAGGCAATAATGACCTCCTTACCCTGACCCAGCCCCATATTATCAGTGAGATACATGAAGCCTATCTGGAAGCGGGTTCTGACATTATCGAAACCAATACTTTCAACTCCACATCGGTTTCCATGGCCGATTATGGAATGGAAGACCTGGTGTATGAGCTCAATTTTCAGTCTGCCAGGCTTGCCAGGCTTGCCTGCGAAAAATACAATGCGCTTACTCCCGGCAAGCCGAGGTTTGTTGCCGGCGCCATCGGCCCTACCAACAAGACCGCATCCCTCTCGCCCGATGTGAGCAGTCCGGCTTTTCGAGCAATAACCTTCGACATCCTAAAAGAAGCCTACCTCGAACAGGCAAAGGGATTGCTCGATGGAGGAGCGGATATTCTCTTGGTAGAGACGATTTTTGATACCCTCAACGCAAAGGCAGCCCTGGCAGCCATATTGGAAATCCAGCACCAAACAGGTAAGAAGATTCCGGTAATGGTTTCGGGAACCATCACCGATGCCAGCGGGCGCACACTTTCCGGGCAAACCACCGAAGCCTTGCTCACCTCGCTCTCGCATGTTGACCTCTTGTGCATTGGACTCAACTGCGCCCTTGGAGCCGAACAACTTCGTCCGTTTCTCGAAATTCTGAGCAAGATAGCGCCATTTGCCGTAAGCGTCTATCCCAATGCAGGGCTTCCCAACCAATTAGGGCAATACGACCAGTCGGCACAGATGATGGCCGATATTCTGGAAGGCTACCTTAGCGACGGCCTGGTAAATGTTGTTGGCGGCTGCTGCGGCACTACCCCCGACCATATCCGTCAGATAGCCCAATTGGCTGCTAAATTCCCCCCACGGGTAATTCCTGAACCCTCAACAAACACATTCCTTAGCGGATTGGAACATCTCGAAATTCGCCCTGACTCCAATTTCATAAACATCGGCGAAAGAACCAATGTGGCCGGCTCGGCAAAGTTTGCCCGTCTCATCAGGGAAGAAAAATATGAAGAAGCACTGAGCGTAGCACGCGACCAGGTGGAGAACGGTGCGCAGATTATAGATATCTGCATGGACGATGCCTTGATTGATGCCCCCCGAGCCATGACCCGCTTTCTGAACTTCGTTGCCTCAGAACCCGATATTTCCAGAGTCCCCCTGATGATTGATTCTTCGAATTTCAGGGTTATCGAAGCCGGTCTGAAATGCGTGCAGGGCAAGAGCCTTGTAAACTCCATAAGTCTGAAAGAAGGAGAAGAGGAATTCCTGCGCCAGGCACGCATTGTAAGGCAATACGGTGCAGCAGTTGTGGTTATGCTGTTCGACGAAAAGGGTCAGGCAGATTCCTACGAACGGAAGATTGAAATCGCAGCCAGGGCATACCACTTACTTACAACCAAAGCCGGATTTCCGGCATGCGATATCATTTTCGACCCCAATGTACTGGCAATCGGCACCGGCATCAGCGAGCACAACCGCTATGCCCTGGATTTTATCGAAGCCTGCCGCTGGATACGGAAAAACCTGCCGCAGGTGCATATCAGCGGGGGAGTAAGCAACTTGTCGTTTTCTTTCAGGGGTCACAACATCATTCGAGAGGCCATGCACTCTGCATTTCTGTTTCATGCCATAAAGGCGGGAATGGATATGGGTATAGTGAATCCGGGTCTGCTGCAGGTGTATGACGAGATACCGAAAAGCCTTTTGCGGCTGGTGGAAGATGTTATCCTGTGCCGCCGCGAAGATGCCACCGAACGCCTTGTGCGCTATGCCGAGGGGGTGAAAGAACAGCATGATAGCCGGCGCGAAGAAAAAAGCCCGGATGAATGGAGAAGTCTTCCGGTGCGCGAGAGACTCTCCCACGCTCTTGTGAAAGGCAGGGATGAACATATAGAACAGGATGTTGAGGAAATGCGCAGCCAGATGGCCAAAGCTTTAGATGTGATTGAAGGCCCATTGATGGATGGCATGAACCTGGTTGGCGACCTGTTTGGCACCGGAAAAATGTTTCTGCCGCAGGTGGTGAAAAGCGCCAGGGTGATGAAAAAAGCTGTGGCATACCTAACCCCTTTTGTAGAAGCGGAGAAAGCGAAGCACGGCCTGGCAGGCAGCGCCGGAAAGGTTTTGATGGCCACGGTGAAAGGAGATGTACACGATATCGGTAAAAACATCACCGGGGTAGTGTTGGCTTGCAATGGTTATGAAATAATTGACCTCGGCGTGATGGTGCCCTGCGACAGGATTTTGAAGACGGCACTGGAGGAAAAAGTTGACATCATCGGCCTGAGTGGTTTGATAACCCCCTCGCTTGAGGAGATGGTACATGTGGCATCGGAGATGCAAAAACAGGGTTTGGAAATTCCCTTGCTCATCGGCGGAGCCACCACTAGTGCCTTGCATACGGCATTAAAAATTGCACCTGCATATCAACACGGTGTAATCTATGTGAAAGACGCTTCCCGGGCAGCCAAGGTTTGCAGCGAATTGCTTTCGCAAAACAAAGGGCAGTTCCTTGCTGAGACATCCCAATCGTA
>DMJL01000226.1:5406-7914 GCA_003451785.1 Bacteroidales bacterium | reverse complement strand
GATTTACCAAAGTAGAATTAAGTTTTGTTACAAAAGTTCACATCATGGGCGAAATGACTTTTACCTGTGCCTTGGTTAGCAGGCTTATGGTAGAAGGTATAGAGTGTATTGCATCTACTTCGGAGCGTATTGTGATTGAAATGGGAAATGGGCAAAAGCAAGCTGCTTTTCTGTTTGTGAGATTTAGAACCTACAACAACAAACACCATGGCGGAAATTATTCTTACACAGCATCAGCAAAAAGCACTTAGGCAACTGCTTAAGTTTGTTGAGTCCAACGATAAAGTTTTTATACTCAAGGGGTATGCCGGTACGGGTAAGACTACCTTGGTGCGAAAATTCATTGAAGAGTTGTCGCATCAGGAGATTAATTATCGCCTTTTGGCATCAACAGGCAGAGCAGCCAAAGTGCTAAGCAACATTGCTAAAAACACTGCCTGCACAGTGCATAGCCAAATATACAAGTTCAAGGATTTCAATCAAGACTTGGATGAGTTGGCAAAGCAAGAGGCTGCTACAGGAATGGATAGCACTGGGCAATTGTATCTCACTTTTGAGCTTAATACAATTTCGAGTCTCATGAGCACTGGCAAAACCATTTATATTATTGACGAGGCATCTATGGTAGCCGATGCTTTGGAGCTAAACATTACTCAGGCATTTTTTGGGAGCGGAAGACTTCTCACCGATTTATTGGACTACGACCCCAATGGGCAATATGTTTTTGTGGGCGATCACTGCCAGTTGCCCCCTGTGGTGCGCACTAAGGGACAATCGCTTTCACCTGCCCTTAGTGTAGAATACTTCAAAAATACTTTTGGGATAAAAGCGCAAGAAGTTGTACTCGAGAATATAATGCGCCAGAAAAACGACAACGACATTATTATTGCATCGAAAAAGGTGCGCAACCTCTATTACAATGTACCCAACGAAAAATGGGGCAAACTTCCAATGTTGGGATATCGCAATATAAAGGTATATAACGATTCGGTTTCCATGCTCAATAATTACATAAAGCTGATAAAAGAATACGGCTACAACCATTCAACCCTTATTTGCTATTACAATCGACGCACATCGGAGCTTACCAGCTTGGTGCGGCCTGCTCTGGGCAGAAATGCGCTTCTCGAATCGGGCGATCTACTGCTTGTAACCCAAAATAATATACCAAGTGGGCTTATGAATGGAGATATGGTGGTGGTAACTCAAGTAAGCCCTACGGTTGTGAAACGCGCCAATCTCACTTTTAGAAATGTGGAAGTATATGAGCTGTTTACGCGCAAAACCTATTCGAGGCTGCTTATTGAGGAGTTGATTTACAACAACGAGGTGAATCTGGATGCTGAGCAACAGAAAATCCTTTTTAAAGACTTCTATCAACGAATGAAAAAGAAAGGCATTGCGCAGAAATCAATGGAATTCAATTCGCTCATGATGTCCGACCCATATCTCAATGCCCTTCGCTGCGTTTATGGCTATGCCATTACATGCCATAAGGCTCAAGGCGGCGAATGGGAGCATGTATTTTTGGATATACCACGAAACCTAACTTTAAATCCTACGCAATCAACCTATCAATGGATTTATACAGCTATGACTCGTGCTCGAGTTCAATTGCATATAGTAAACGATTTTTATTTGACTTAATAGCAAACAGATAGGGGATTTAACCGATTGATTTGAATTCATTTTAAAAATATCCCTATGGCTAATACACATACACAACTTAGTATCCATGCAATTTTCGCAGTAAAAGGGCGGCAGAATCTATTAGATAAATCCATTAGAGACAGATTGTTTCCATATATTTCTGGCATTCTTAGCAACCTGAAATGCTTCCCTTTGGCTGTATATGGCTGGAACGACCATGTGCATATTTTCTTTGATTTGCATCCAGAATTATCCTTGTCAAAAACAATGGAAGTGGTAAAAGCAAACTCTTCGAAGTGGATAAATGACAATGGTTTTATAAATAGAAAATTTTCATGGCAGAAAGGCTACGGAGCATTTCTTATGCCCGTACCCAGCGAGATACTGTAATTAAATATATTATCAATCAGGAAAAACTTCATAATATCAAGTCGAAAACCTTTCGGGATGAATATATGGAAGCTTTTATATGGCTATGGTATAGAGTATGATGCAAAATATTTGTTCGATTATTACGAATAATGTATGGCGCATCGCGCCGCAAGTATGTTAGGCGGATCGTGCCAATAGTATGTTAGGCGTATGGCGCCGCAAGTATGTTAGGCGCATCGCGCCGCAAGTATGTTAGGCGCATGGCGCCGATAGTATGTTATGCGCATGGCGCCGATAGTATGTTAGGCGTATGGCGCCACAAGTATGTTATGCGCATGGCGCCGATAGTATGTTAGGCGTATGGCGCCGCAAGTATGTTATGCGCATTGCGCCGCAAGTATGTTATGCGCATTGCGCCGCAAGTATGTTAGGCGCATGGCGCCGCAAGTATGTTATGCGCATTGCGCCGCAAGTATGTTAGGCGCA
>DMJL01000226.1:0-5014 GCA_003451785.1 Bacteroidales bacterium | reverse complement strand
AGTATGTTAGGCGCATCGCGCCGATAGTATAAGAATAACAACATTACCAATACCTAAAATAATATGGAACTCGTATTAAACACCTTCGGTACCAGCCTACAGGTAGAGGACGGTCTTTTTGCTGTGATACATAAAGATGGGAAACAAACCTTGGAGGCGCAAAAAGTAAAAAGTATTCTGATCTCAAAAGGGGCGCGCATTAGCAGCGATGCAGCCCTGCTTGCCATTGCCAATGAGATAGATGTGTTGTTTGTGGATAGAAGTGGCAAGCCTGCAGGTAGGGTATGGAGCATTAAATACGGCTCCGTTTCTACCATAAGACGCAAACAACTCGACTTTATTTATTCGCCCCATGCCGTAAAATGGATAAAAGAGATTATAGTAAAAAAAATTGACAATCAAATTGGGCTTTTGCTTAGTATGCAACCCGCTGAAATGCGGTTGACAAATATTATTGAGCGCACCATAAATAAATTGAACGACTATAAAACGAAGATAGCAATGGCCGATGCTCCATTTTTGAGCGATATTGCCCCAACGCTTCGGGGTTGGGAAGGAGCATCAACCCGTGCATATTTTGCCGTATTATCCGATTTGCTACCTGATAATTACCGATTTGAAATGCGATCTCAGCATCCTGCCAAAGATACTTTCAATTGTTTGCTCAATTACGGTTATGGAATGCTATACGGAAAAGTTGAAGGTGCATTAATCAAAGCCGGTATTGACCCCTATGCAGGCGTTTTTCATCGCGACGACTACAATAGGCCGGCATTGGTATACGATGTGATAGAACTGTATCGAATATGGATTGATTATGTAGTATATAATCTTTGTACCCAAAGGGTGATTGACGAGGATTGCTATAGTGTGAACGAAATGGGTGAGTTTTGGCTCGAAAGTATGGGCAAAAGAATCCTCATTCAATCGGTAAACGATTATTTAGACGAAGTGGTAAACATAAAAGGTGTGCAACGAAGCAGGCAAGTGCATATTGATTTGCAGGCACAACAATTAGCACAAAAATTTTTAAACAGTTAGAGCCATGGAAGAGATAGTTTATTTGCAGATGGGACAAAACATTGTATCGCAAAACGATGCATTGAAAAAAATAACCTTGGCCGAATTTGCCAGACTGATAAAGACACCCAATCCACAATTGAGTTCAAAGATTGAGCAATTGCGCACTGTACAACTTATTGACAAAAAACGGTACCAAGCATTAAAAAAAATGCTGCCCTATGTTACTTGTGGTATTTTCAATCCCCAGTATCGCCGAACAGAGAATTTTGCTTCTGTTCAGTGCTTCATTTTGGACATAGATCATCTTGTAGAAAGGGGATTTGATATGGCGACTTTGCAAAAGCGTTTGCAGGGCGACGATCGTGTTTGCCTCATGTATGTTTCGCCGGGCAACGATGGATTGAAGTTGTTGTTTTTATTGGCACAAAAATGCTACGACCATGCGCAATATGCTTTGTTTTATAAGATTTTTGCCGCCAGATTTTCCCAACAATACGATTTGGGACAGAGCGTTGATAAGGTTACAAGCGATGTTACAAGAGCTTGTTTCCTAAGTTCCGATCAAGAAGCATGGTACAATCCAAATGCCATACCTGTAAAAATGGCTTCATTTATAGACTTTGAAAATTACGCGAGTATAGCTGGAGTGCAAAGTGAATTGAAGACAGTTGCAGAATCGGTTGCAGAAAAGCAAATTTCAGAAGTTCCTATGCCCAACAAGGAGATACCCAGCGACTTGCTAAAGCTAATAAAGGAAAAGCTAAACCCCAATCTGCGCATTAAGGCAGAAAAACAAATTTTTGTGCCAGAAGAAGTAACAGCAGTAGTAGATAAAGTTGCCGAAACGATGGAGGGTTTTGGTATTAAAACTAAGAATGTAGAATCCATTCATTACGGAAAAAAATTTGTGTTTGAGTTAGATTACCGATGGGCGCAGCTCAACCTATTCTATGGGAAAAGGGGGTTCAAAATAGTTAAAACTCCAGCAACTGGCTCAAATGATGAATTGGCAGAGGTGGCTTACAGAATATTATGCGATATGTTTTTCTAGATGGCTAAGAAACCTAAGGCCAAGCAACCTACTTTGCTTGAAAAGCTGCAGAAAATAAAGAGTGCGGGATTATCCAAATCGCGTACTTATACATCGAAATGTACTACGCTCCAAGATATGCAAAGTTTGGAGGAGCGTATTGCAGAAGTATTTGACCTATGCAAACGACATAAAAACAATGCAACAACCATGATTTATTTCGTAATGTATGATATAGAAAACAACAAAATAAGAACCCACATTGCCAAATTTCTGAAAAAAAAGGGCTGTGTTAGGGTTCAAAAATCCATATTCCTTGCATCAACCGATAGGGCTGTATTCAATGAAATATATGCAACCATCAAAGAAGTGCAGGAGGTATATGACAACCACGATAGCGTATTCTTCGTGCCAGTATCGGTAGATCAGCTCAGGGCTATGAAGATCGTAGGTCAAAATACGGATTATGAATTGATTATAGGAAACAAAACAACTATGTTTTTCTAAAATTGCAGCTATGAAACTCAACGAAATTGCCCGACAGATAGTAAAACTAAGGTGGGATAGTAACTACTCCCAAGCTTTGGAAATGTACAAAGAGCAAGTACACGGACATTTTGCCCAAGAGCAAATCGTTGCCCACCAGGCTCTTTTGAATTGTATCATAGATTGTTTGAAAAAAACAGAAAAGCTAAAGGAAGCTATTGCCATGATCGAAAATGTTTGGCAAATTGTACCAGACCAAATAAGCGATAAAAACTTGCAGCGTAATGTGGCATGGACTTACTTTTTCGGGTTGGCACCCAATAATATCCAGTTTGAGCACAACAAAAAAAGAACACTGCAACTGAAGTGGTTGGTTAGTAATCTTCTACTGAATAACGAACAACAACTGGCCGGTATGATACTTTTCAGGTACACCGATTGGCTAATGATGCAAAAGCCACCCCTAATGGAAGATGTTGACCACATTTTGCAAAGTGTTGACCCCCAACAATTGAGCCACCAATGCAGGATAGTGCAAACAACCATCAAAGGCCATATAAAAGATATAGAACTTGCAAGTGACCAGGAGAAATGGTTTATGTTGAGCACAAAAATTTTGTATTCACAAGCAAAATACGATGAATGTATAGATGCATGTAATAGGGCATTTGGGATGGTACAAAAGTTTCATCAGGGCAATCAAATTTGGATTAGCAGGCGACTGGCACTTAGTATGAAGCAAAAGGGTATGGGAGCCAAGGCAATAGAAATGATGGAAACCATCTATCAGAAAAAGAAAGATTGGTTTATCGAAAAAGAATTGGCCGAACTTTTTTTCGAAAATAGGCAATCACATAAAGCAATGCAAATGGCAATATTAGCTTGCGAAAAAGGAGGGTACTCAGAATACAAGGTTGGGCTGTTTGAGTTGGTGGGCGATATTTTTCATGCAACAAAAAAAATGGAGCAAGCTGCTTGTCAGGCCTATACACTTGCAGCAATGGTAAGAAACACCCAAAACTGGAAGTTAACCGAGAAACTGAGAGAAAAATTGGAATCTTGCCAAGATTTCACTGCACAAGGTTTGACCGATTATTATCAAGCTTGTATAGTTCATTGGAAGAAACTTGTTTATGGCGATAATGCATCGCCTACTACGCAATCAACCCAAGTGCACAAAGGCATAGGCAAAGTAACGCGGGTTTTGAACACGGGTAGCAATGGCGATGGTTTTATTACCGATGAGCAAGGTAGAGGTATATATTTTCGGTTTAATAAATGCCAAATAGCCAATGAGTTGATTTGCGAAGGATTGGCTGTAAAATTCCATGCAATAGAGATAGACCGAAAAGGGAAAAAAGTTTGGAATGCTATAAAAGTTTTTGAAAAAAATGCACAAGGCAAATCAAAATAACCTACATTTGGGACAGAAATGAACTACCTAATTCCGTTTGCGCAAATTTTTAAAAAAATACCAGGCGGTTTTTAGTAAACTGAATAATATAAAATCTGAGAAATTGTATAATGCCTAATAGTAGTAACTTTGCAGCCCCAAAAAATGAATCAAAACCTAAAAATAAAATGCAACAAATACCCTATAAAATTTGGCAATATGTTTATTTTCAGCATTTTGCATAAAATAGGCTACCAGCGTAACTTCCACTAAAACAAGGATTAAGACTTTAACATTAGCCAATACACAAGCATGAGTTTTTCCTACCAGCGTAACTTCCACTAAAACAAGGATTAAGACAAAGCCCAATTCGCTGCCCACAATCAGCGATTAACGACTACCAGCGTAACTTCCACTAAAACAAGGATTAAGACCCCCGCTGTTTAGGCGGGGGTAAAGAAGTTAGCCTGTCTACCAGCGTAACTTCCACTAAAACAAGGATTAAGACCCAAACGTCAATTTGGCAGTCCGAAGACTTTGAATGCTCTACCAGCGTAACTTCCACTAAAACAAGGATTAAGACCTGTGATTACAACGCTACTTGCTTGATAGACACCAGGGCTACCAGCGTAACTTCCACTAAAACAAGGATTAAGACCTAATTGACAGCCACCTGTCATTCTCTGTTTTGTAGGCTACCAGCGTAACTTCCACTAAAACAAGGATTAAGACGATATGATTATAGACTTTCACAAAATACTTCATTTTTCTACCAGCGTAACTTCCACTAAAACAAGGATTAAGACCCATTACTTTGATTTTTAATAATTATTGAACAAATCTACCAGCGTAACTTCCACTAAAACAAGGATTAAGACCGCTCATAAGGTTTTAATGTTACCGATTGAATATCTACCAGCGTAACTTCCACTAAAACAAGGATTAAGACATTTGACAATTTCATCTAATAAATCCGAGTGCAAACTACCAGCGTAACTTCCACTAAAACAAGGATTAAGACCCTTCATACTCGCCCTCTAGGCCGTTTTTACCCCATATTACCAGCGTAACTTCCACTAAAA
>DMJL01000021.1 GCA_003451785.1 Bacteroidales bacterium | reverse complement strand
TCTTCCCTGATAGAAGCGATTTTACGGCTGTCGTACCAATAATCGCTCCGAACAAAGCCAGAAAACCTAATTCCCCATGTAGGCTTTTGGGTGGGCTGCTGACCAAAAGCCGGAATGCAAATACCCGAAAGGGCTACCAAAATTGCAATTACGCTGTTTAAAATGCGATTCATAAAATATGTGTTTTAAATCAATTTGTGTTCTACACTAAGTGGTGCGTGGTATTGTTGATAGGTTATCAAACTTTAGCCAATTCCCCAACAAGCTAAACAATGGATTGCTAACAAGCGAAACAAACATACCCAACGATCCAGCTTGGGGCGATGGGAACCCGCAGAAAAACAGTACCAAACAAGTAATCAGCCCCAATATCCCCGATGCCCATGCGCCAATACGATTTACCTTTTTGGAAAATAAGCCCCAAATAAACGGTCCTAAGAAAAACGACCCAATGGCACCCCACGAAATGCTTAGAATGGCTACAATAGAATCAATATTCAGGTAGGCAAGCACCACCGAAAGCATTACAAATACTGCACTCATAATGCGCATCAGGCGGGTAAGGCTTTTATCGCTAAGGTTTTTGTTAATAAAACCGCCAACTACATCTTTAGAAACTGAAGAGCTTGAAATAAGCACCAGAGCAGCAAGGGTTGACATGGAAGCTGAAAGAATTAGCAGGAGCATAACCACAGAAAGGGCTTCGGGTACTACTAGGGCAAGAAGCTCCGGCATTAGCCTATCTGCAATGGGTAAATTGTTTGCAAATGCTAAGGGTGCACTCTCGGGGGTAAGGAAAATTCGGGTTGTAGCACCTACAAAATAGGCGACACTACCAATGAACGCTGCAAAAAGAGTAGAAGCAATCATTCCCGTTTTGATTGCCTTGCGATCGCGTATGGCATAAAACTTTTGAACCAACTGAGGCATGGCAAAGGGCGCAATGCTTGTTAAGAAAATCAAGTATAAAAGCGGCCAAAACCCGGGAGGTCCCACAGGCTGAGTCAACAATGGATCAACCTGTTGCAAAGATTGAACTATGCCGTCCAAACCATTGCCCACAGAAACCGTGCCGTATAAAAGTATCGCTACCCCGACTACCATAATCATCCCAAAAACCACATCAATCAACGCCATAGATTTGTAACCACCCATCACTAAATACACAGCCGTTAGGCTTCCCATTAATAGCAGCGCATAACGATAATCTATTCCAAAATTGGTAGTGAAAAGATACGACAACCCCATAAAAACCGCAGCCGAGTAGGGTATCATAAAAATGAAAATGACTATTGCTGCAGCCAATTTCAGGTAAGGGCTGTTGTATCGTTTTTCCAAAAACTCACTCATGGTGCTAATATTGTAGGACACCGACATTTGCTTTATCTTCCATCCCAAAATACCCCAAACGGCTAAAACCCCCAAAAGTGCATTAAACAGCCCAATCCACAATCCCGAAAGTCCATAATTCCACCCAATAGTACCTGCAAAACCTATAAACAATACCGCACTAAAGTATGCAGTTCCATAAGAAAAGGCCGACATTATCGGCCCCACATTGCCTCCACCCAAGAAAAAATCGCTGAAGGATTTTGCTCTTTTCATCCCAACAACTCCCACAGCGATAATCATTACAACATATAGGGCTACGGTAATAAAGCCGGCATCCATATTAAGCAATTCAGTAATTAGCTTTCAGCATTTTTCGGATGCAAATATAGGGTTTTTTAAGCCTGATACAGGGAAGGAAGGACGGTTTTCTAAGAGTGAAAGGACAGTTTGCTGCACCTAATCGAAGCGCACTCAAGTTTAATACATATACTGTGAAAAAATTAGATACAAAGCCGATTAAATTTGCTTGCGTCCTTTCGAGTAAAACAAAAACTAACTTCAACATCTAACTGTATCCATTGCATCACAGCTCCCATTCTTTATGGTGCAGGTTGCAAAAAACAACAGGTTCTACAGTTTTAGCACAGCTACGGTTAGATTTTAATACAGATTCCATTCTGCAATTAGTAATTTTGCGCCATTATCACATCCTATTTTATTGATTTCCTTTTACCTTTTGTAATGGTTGCACCAGACTACCGCGAAAAAATACTCCAACTCAAAAAAGCAAAAGGGGCAGTTATCCTTGCCCATTATTATCAATCGCCTGATGTGCAGGATATAGCCGACCATGTTGGCGATTCTTTTGCCCTGAGCAAGTTAGCTGCTGAGCTTCCACATCCAATTCTGGTGTTTTGTGGAGTGCGTTTCATGGCCGAAACAGCCAAGCTGCTTAGTCCGCAAAAAACTGTTCTGCTTCCGGTTGCTGATGCCGGTTGCCCAATGGCCGATATGGTAACTCCGAAAGATGTTTTGTCGCTCAGGGAGCAGCATCCAGATGCTGCGGTTGTAACCTATGTAAACTCATCAACCGAAGTTAAGGCTCTTAGCGATATTTGTTGCACATCATCGAATGTGGTGAGGATTGTGAAATCGGTTGAGAACAAAAAAATCATATTTCTCCCCGACGAAAATTTAGGGTCATATGCCGCTGAGTTGCTTCCCGAGAAGGAATTTATCTTGTTCAACGGGTTTTGCCCCATCCATGAGGAAGTAATGGCTATTGATGTGCAAATGGCAATGAAGGAGTTTCCAAATGCCCTGTTTGCTGCCCATCCCGAATGCCGGGAAGAGGTTCGAAAATTGGCAGATTTTGTTGGTAGCACCAGCCAAATGATTGATTTTGTAAATCGCACCGACCATAACACCTTTATCATGGGCACGGAGGAGGGCATTCTGCACCCAATTAAAAAGGCGAATCCGGGCAAGACTGTCGTAAGTCTTAC
>DMJL01000152.1 GCA_003451785.1 Bacteroidales bacterium | reverse complement strand
TTATTGTACCTATCCATAAACAATGGCAGATCAGAATGTTCTTTTTCGGCGACAGCCAAAAGCACATTGGGAGCGTAGGTGCGGCGTGCATTGGTTGCTTTGGCCGATGCATCGGCACCCGCAACTACCAAAGTGTAGAACGGGAAAACATGTCGAAGCAGCAGCGAACCCCAATGGGTCATATTTGCTGAGTAATCTCTTGCCAAAGAAAAAGCATCTTTCAACATCTGCTGACTACGCTCAGCCCAAAGCGCATTGTCGAAAAAGTGGGCTAAAACAAAGAAGTTGTGCGCCTTCACACTGTTGGACGATGGAATGACCGTGTCGAATATCTCAAAAAAATCTTCTGGAAGGTCGGTGTTTTTTGTTTCGGCAAAGGACAACATAGAAGTTCCTTTATTCGAAAAAGCAGTCTCTGCGTATCGAGCAAGATCTGCTGCCATGTGCATATAGCGTAAATGCCCAGTAGATTCGTAAAGCATTATAAAAGCCTTACACAACCATGCATAATCTTCGAGAAAACCACCTATGGGTTCCGATCCTGGTGTGAGATTGCGCAGGAGTTGTCCTTGTGGGCTTATGGCCTTTTGAATGATTGCGTCGGCTGCACGCAGTGCATATTGCAAGTATTTCTCATCGCCTAAGGCTTTGTGAGCATCCAACAGACCGCAAATCACCATGGCGTTCCACGATACAATTATTTTGTAATCGGTGGCGGGCTTTACCCTGTTTTTCCTTTCCGAAAGAAGTGCATTCTTCGCGGATTCTAACTTTTGGCGAACTTCCTCTATACTGAGTCCACAGCCGGATGCAAACACCTCGTCGGTGGTGCTTCGCAAAAGAATGTTGCGCCCCTTTTCCCCAAAGCCCTTACCTCCCACACCATAATAATTCTTTACTAAGGCGGCATCTTCTCCGAGAACTTCTTCAATTTGCTTTTCTGTCCATAGGTAATAAATGCCCTCTTCGCCTTGGCTGTCGGCATCCAAGGCACTATAAAATAGTCCTTCGGGTGTGGTAAGCTCTTCATCAACAAACTTCAGGGTGTGTACAACAACATCGCGAAACAAATTTTCCTGAGTTACCAAGTAAGCATTGGCATAGAGAGAAATCAACTGGGCGTTATCGTAAAGCATTTTTTCGAAATGGGGGACCTTCCATTTTGCGTCGGTGGAATATCTGGCAAAGCCTCCGCCAATTTGATCGTAGATGCCGCCATAAGCCATTTTCTTCAGGGTAAGGGTTAATGCTTCTATAGCTTGCGAATGCCCTGAGAGATGATGATATTGCAATAGGAACGCAAAAACGCTGGGTGTGGGAAATTTTGGAGCACCTTTTAGCCCTCCTTCTTGCATATCTACCTTAGAAAGCACATTTCTAAAAAACCGCAAGGTATGGTCCAATGTAAAAGGCTCTACATCAACCGTTATGGGTACACGGGAAGAACTCGTAGCCAACGAAATACTTTCGGCTTGCTGCAGAAGAGCATCATAGTTTTCGTTGTACATCCGGTTTATCTGCATTAACACAGAAAGCCATGTTTTTTTGGGAAAATATGTACCACCCCAAAAAGGACGACCATCGGGCAATGCAAAGCAATTGAGCGGCCACCCCCCTTTACCTTCCACAATCATCACGGCATTCATATACACATGATCCACATCGGGGCGCTCTTCCCTGTCAACCTTCACACAAACGAAATGCGCATTCATAAAATCGGCCACATCCTGGTCTTCAAAACACTCATTTTCCATAACATGGCACCAATGACAAGCAGAATACCCAATGCTTATAAGCAAGGGTTTGTTTTCTGTTTTGGCTTTTTTTAATGCCGGCAAACCCCACGGATGCCAATCTGCCGGATTGTATAAATGCTGCAGTAGGTATGGACTGGTTTGCCCAAGGAGCTTATTCGGAGTTTTAGAAAATGCTTCCATTTCAAATGGTTAAACACCTGTGTATTTTTTGCTAAGTTCCCAAAGTTGGTTTGCAAAATTATCGTTGCGACCTGCGCTACTTATCCGAGATGGTTTTTTAGAAATATAATATGCCCCGTTTTGCAAAGTTTTCAAATCGGCAGTGGCAAGATGCACTATCGTTTCGGCCCCTTTTTGCGGCGAAACCATAAACAACGAGAAAATTGCAAGCAAAAAGCCGGGGAATTTAGAGAATAAGTTGGTTGCCACCACCCCCGGATGCATACTGAACGCTGCAACACCTTTCCCTTGAAGCATTTGCGTGAGTTTGTGGGTAAACAGCACATTGGCCAATTTGCTTTGAGAATATGCTATGGTAGTGTTCCACCGAATTTTGCCATCAGGATCTGCAAAATTCATTTTAGTATATTTGTGGGCATTGCTCGATACTGTAATAATTCGAGAACCTGGAGTTGCCAATAACCTATCCATTAAGAGATTGGTCATTAAAAAAGGTGCAAGATGATTCACAGCAAAGGTCAACTCAATGCCATCTGCCGATTCCTTGCGTGTGGTTTCCCAAACTCCTGCATTATTGATTAGCACATCTATTTTTGAAAACTTCTGGTTGCAGGCATCTGCAAAATCTCTAACAGATTGTAGAGAAGAGAGATCGCACTCCATAATTTCTATTCGGGCATCGGGTCGTTTGGCTAATATTTCTGCTTTGAGTTGCTCGCCCTTCGATGGATTGCGCACCGGCAATACTATGTGCATACCTTGCAAGGCCAACACTTTTGCTGCTTCCGCACCTATACCCGATGTACCACCCGTTAAAACTACTACTTTACCTTCTTGTGTATTCATGTCTGTAAGTTGATCGTTATGTGTTCAAAAAAAATAATCGTTGTGCAAAAGTAACCTTAGCAACATCAGCACCATCTATGGGATGATGTGGGTTTTAATTGCAGGTCAATTGAACCGCCGCAACAATTCCAACTATTTCTTTTTTAGAGAACATTCCGATGATTTCGATTGTTCAAACAAAGCTATTATTAAAAAACCCGAGTCTGATTTTTTACAAACAATATAAACTGCACCCCAAATGACTGCTTTGATTTTCTTTAGTGTGTTTTTTATCCTCTTTGGATTGGTGAACTACTACATTTTTCTGCGTGGATATCAGGCCCTTGGAAGTGGCAAAAGGCTAAGGCTTGCATACACCGTAGTGTTTTGGCTATTGGCCGTAAGCTACATTGCCGGTACAATTCTGAAGCAAGGTTGGCCAAGTGCGGCAAGCATGGTGTTGGTGTGGGTCGGCTCATTTTGGTTGGGAGCTTTATTGTATTTCTTCCTTTTTGTGGTATTGTTCGATTTTATAAGGCTCATCAATAAATTCGCGCCTATAATTCCAAAAAGGCTACAGGAAAATCCATTTGTTTTCAAACGATATTTGCTTGGCGGGGTTTTGCTTTTTGTTGTCCTGTTGCTTACAGCCGGCTACTTCAATGCAAAAAATCCTGTGGTAAGAAACCTCTCCATCACCCTGCCATTTGAAGGCGAAGAACCTTCGGATATTTCCATGTTAGTAATTTCGGATATACACATGGGACCGAAGATTGGGATTGGAAGACTAAACAAAATGGTTGACCTTGC
>DMJL01000073.1 GCA_003451785.1 Bacteroidales bacterium | reverse complement strand
CTTGCTGAGACATCCCAATCGTATCATGCCATGGTTGACGATTATCACAAACGGCATGCCCTCCAGCAGTATTTGACCATACCACAGGCCCGCGAACGGAAATTCCCATTCGAGGCGGCAAGCCTCATCCCACCTGCAAAACCGGGCATACACCCTTTCACATCTTATCCAATTGAGGAAATTGCAAAATACATTGACTGGACCTACTTTTTGTATGGATGGGAAATCAAGGGCAAGTATCCGGAAGTGTTGGATGACCCGCTTAAAGGCCAGGCCGCCCGCAAGCTGCTTGATGATGCCCATCTTTTGCTGCAACAGATTATTGAGGAAGGTTTGCTCAGGGCAGATGGCGTGGCAGGGCTGTTTCCGGCCAACAGCGAGGACGAGGATGTGATAATTTTTGAAGACGAGCAGCGCATGAAAGAAAAGATGCGGTTCAACTTCCTTCGAATTCAGGAAATCAAGGAGGAGCCGGGTAAATACAACCTCTCCCTTGCCGACTATATTGCTCCGGTCAAGAGCGGCACGAGCGACTATTTAGGGGCGTTCGTTGTGGGTGTTCATGGGGCCGATGTCGTGGCCGACCGTTTCAAGAAATCCGGGGATGACTATAACGGCATCATGGTAAAAATGTTGGCCGACCGCTTAGCCGAGGCATTCGCAGAGCTTTTGCACGAAAAAGTACGAAAAGAGCTTTGGGGTTACGAGACGGAGGAACATTTCAGCTTGCCGGAACTGCTCAAGGAGAGGTATTCGGGCATAAGACCCGCCTGCGGGTATCCGGCCTGCCCTGAACACAGTGAGAAGGTTAAACTTTTTGCCCTGTTAAACGCACAACAACATACCGGGGTCAACCTGACCGAAAACTTCAGTATGGTGCCGGGAGCCAGCGTATCGGGCTGGTATTTTGCGCATCCCCGCTCGCGATATTTCAATCTGGGAAAAATCACAAAAGAGCAGGTCGAAGGCTATGCTCACAAAAAGCAAATCACCTTGCAGGAAGCCGAAAAGTTGCTGGGTTCAATTCTGGCATATTAGGGTTTTGCGAATCAACGGCAAGGAACAGCAACGATTCCTGGAATTGCCGGGCACAGGATAATCATAATACAATCAATTCCTTTTCTACATTTGGATAAATTGCATCTATTTGCTTCTGAATATCAATAGTTAAGCTTAGTGCCGTGATCATCCTGCAGTAATGTCTCGGATCGTCCATGGTTCTTCCTTTTCTATCCTTCAGGTATTTCTGCAAAACCTGATAGCCGCCAATGTGGTAATTCCAAATTCCCGATGCCACATTATCAAAAAACTTTTGCTCGTTGATGTAGATTCGCCTTTCCTGCTCCTTGTATTCAATTTTTTCTATCCGGTCATTTGCTGTATCGCCCTGATACTTTGATATGGGCTGCGCTAAGGTTGCGCTTTTCAATAGGTGCAAATCCGATAATTGCAAGCCATAAGCAGAGATGGTTTTAAAAACTGTGTAATCTTTGGTAAATGGGACTCGGGGAAAATCTATTTTTAAAAACTCCGCATATTTCTCCCGATACACTTTGCTATAAAATACCCCATAGATGTAGTAAAGAATTTCCTCGGGGGATAGGTTTCGGTTATAGGTTTTGTTGAGCGTTTCGTAAATAGTCTTGTCTATGTTGGGTGTCCGGCCTTGGCTGCTATAGGGTGCCTCAGGCTCAAATAGGATCATGGATTGAAACTGCACTTTTCTTGTCAATGGGACACTGTATAGGTATAGCGGAAACAAATATGCAATCCCCTTATTGCTTAGCGTAATGCGGCTTTCAATAATATTCTTGGTTGTTAAGCAATGATTAAACACTCCTTCAGCCACCTGCCGTACAGTAATTAACCCTAAGTTTTCATTCAACATGTGCCTCATTACATCCCTTCTTGTTCTTTCCACCAACAATTCATTATAAATCAAATATCTCTTGTCGAAAGGACGATATAGAACTTCTATTATTTGCTCATTGACATCATCAATTTTTTGCAACTCTATCCGAGCATCTGTTAATTTCCAATTTTGCGTATCTTTCAAATTGTAGGCTTCTGCTATGATTTCATCTTTTTGCCCTTTGATGGTTAACTGTCTTAGGCGGTTTTCCAATTTTTTTCTATCACAATCTATTACAAATTCATCCCTAGATGTAACTACGCCTACGCTATTTACCGGAAATACATCTCCTATAGATGGCCATTTTAAATACCCCATAATGCTATCTGTTTTCCTTTGGGTTAGGAAATAATACGGTTCTTCTGGTTGAATGAGTTGATAATTCTGGGGTGTAAAATCATTTGAATCTAACCACCCATATTTTGCCTCCCTTACCCCAAAAATATCTCCATGGTAAACTTTACAAGCAATAGCATCCTTCCGTTTCACAAATATTGCTATGGCTGTGCCTTGCCGGATATCAAATACATTTTCGTCCTTGCCTCCATCGGGGCAGGTTTCCTTTTTCAGGCTGTTGCCGTGCAGGTCTAAAATGTATATTTCATTGAAAGTAGTTATCAAACTTTGGCGCATGCCCCTGAATGTGGGATTGTCTAAATAGCTATGGTTTGTGATCATACTCACTATTCCGGCACCTGCTTTGTGTATTTTCCATTGCGCAAAGCGTAGAAATTTCACATAATCGTCTTGCAGCCATTTTGGATTTTTTTCGCCCAAAGGTTTGCCATCCACTTCATAATAGCTTTGGCATCCATCAATTCTTTCCTTGAGTAGTCTTTCTGTCCAAGCATTTTGATTAGCGGAATGCCCGCTATACGGTGGATTTCCAAATATTACCAAAACAGGTTGTGTTTTTTTTACCCTCCCGGCCAAATGGCTTTCTTGACTCAGGGAGCTGAGTCCCGGGATATGGATTTGTTCCAAATCCTCCATTTCTAAGGTGTTAGTAAGGTATAGTTTAAAACGCTCATCATCGGTCAATCTATATCCAAGCTCTTCAAAGAGAAAACTTATTTTCAAATGGCCAATGGCGTAGGGAGCCATAATAAGCTCGAAAGCATAAAAATTGCTTAAAACCTGTTGTTTGATAAATTTAGTTTTTCCGCCTTCTCCGTATTTTTCAACAAACTCCTTCACGGCAAGTTTTATAGCTGCGGCTGGGAATGTAAGCGTGCCACCGGCAGGGTCGAGCAAAGTAACTTTTTCGCCGGCAAGACCATCAGAAATATCAAAATGGGTTTTTAAAATCTGGTGTATTGAACGGACAATATAGCCCACAACGGGTTCGGGTGTGTAATAAACACCTCGCTTTTCTCGGATTGATGGGTCGTAGGCAGTAAGAAAGGTTTCGTAGAAATGGATTATGGGATCGTTTCCCTTGCCTTCTTGGTAGTAGTCTTGCAAAATTTTGTTTACATCGGTAACGCTTAATACCTCGGCGATATCATCAACAATTATTTGCAGGGGTTTTGGCGGATCTTCCAGTGAAATGAACCGAAAAACATCCCGCAAAATACCTATGGTGTTTGGAATGTATTTGAATGCCAATTCGCGGTTAAACGAATTATCGGAACGGGTACGGGAAGCGAATAGTCCGTAGGTTAAAGTTTGGGAGTATAAATCGGCAAAAGACTTTTGGGTTAGCGTTCCTATCAGATACTTTTTAAAAGCTTGGTAAAACCCGAGTAGTGGTTTTCGTGGTTGATTTTCCTCCTCTGCTATCTCAATGCTTATCACCTCATCGCGCAGAAAGCGGGTGCGCTTGGCTAATTCTACGGCAAGGGTTTTCGCATTTCGCACATGCGGAAGAGAGAATGAAAAAAAGGAATTTAGCAAATCCTTTAATGCTTCTTCATTTTCAACAGGCGGGGCTGTTTTCAGCCTCTTAGCAATTACCTGCCTGCCAATCATAGCCTTTTTTATCAGTACGCCATCACGATAGAGCCGAAACTCGTAAAAATTGGTAAGGATTACATTGGGAAATGTGTTTTTGTACCTTTCTAATTGCTCAGATTTCTCCACGCGATCAAGATTGGCAACCGATGGATCCTTAGCCTCGATATAGCCTGTAATGCGGTTTTTACCATCCCAGACACGAAAATCGGGATTTCCAGCTTCGGTCTTCTTTGGAAGAATGGTTATGTCAACATTTTTGATGCCATTCCCAACCGCGAATTCCCGAATAAGTCGATCGAGATGCGTGTAATAACTTTCTTCCCGTGCGTCACCTTGATTCATAGAATCCTGCACACTTCTTAGATAATCCTTCAGCATGGCTACGAATTAAAGCCGCAATTTAACAAATATTTTTCAAGGTAGCATCGGTATGCTTTAAAAAGGTAAAAAGAACCCTTGAACCACAGCTTTCAGTTTGCCAACTGTAGATTGATAATTCGTTTTTAAAAGGAACTCGATAAGTAACTTCGATTATCAACGAACATTGACGAAGATATCCGCAAACCAATTTTATTGTTGTTATTACAAACAAGTATGATGCTATCCATGCAAAGCTATACTGACAAGTGTAATGATCAGGTAATTTGGGAATAATCACCTTGCAAATTGCAATTGGTTACAGAGAGCAAATTCCGCTTTTTAGTTCGAAATGGCTAAAGTTCTATTTCAACTAAGTTTTCATCTAGCTCAAGGGCGGCCAAAAACAATACTTTGGGAACCATTGCTCCACCTAGTCTGTAATTGTTTTCCTGTATTTCGAAATCCAGGGTTTTTCCGTTCATCCTGATAGATTTGGGACTATGGGTATCTTTGGCTATAGTGTAACGAACTTCAATGTTTTTACCTAAAAACTGCAGCCTGGCCGAAAAGCCATTGAATGCAAACGGCACCACGGGGTCGATGATCACCCGATCGTATTCCAGGCGAAATCCGAGCATTCTGCCTACTACAATACCAATGAAAATGCCCGGCCCGCTCGAATAAACCCGCCAGCCGCCTCTTACCGTCTGTTCTCCCGCAATCACCTTTCCATAAAGTTCATCGGCTTCGTAGCGGCTTTTGAAAACAACATCGGAACTGCTGTAATAGCAATTGGACTGCCTTGGCGCGCTGTTGGCAACTAAATGATTGTAGTCCACAGGACTTGCCTGGCGGAGAGCCTTGATAAATTCTTCGGCATGTCCCAGAATTGCCAAAGTTTCGGCATAGCGGATATGTTCATGGTTGTACATGAGTCCAATCTCTCGTCCAAAAAATGTACTACTTTCTGCGCGCTGGAAGAATTCCTGAATTCCTCCCTTATATCTCAAAGGGCGGTCCATAAGCCTTACACCGTCGGGACCGGTAAGGTGTTTATTAATTAATTTATAGTGCTTTGCGGCCTGCTCCCGAGTAAACAAATTGCTTATGATGCCACGATTCATTGGCAATACGCTGTATTTTACCACGGTAACCCGATCGGAGGGATGCAGCAGGAGCGAAATCCGGTTCTTGCCTTCCACAAGTCCATAGCCTGCAACAACGCCATCTGCGATCAGGTATTTATTAAAATCTGATTTTATTTCGTTACAAATTTCTGTCAAACGGTCTGATAAAGAAGCGAAACCTGCTGCCCGGCAAACCGTTTTGTATTCAAAAAATGCCTGATAACTCATCAGAACAGTCCAACTGGATATCATTCTCTGTGCAAGATCGTCGCTTACTGGTTGCAGAGAGTCGTTCCAGTCGCCCCCTCCAAATGGCACGAATGAAAATCCGGGGATAAATGAGTTGATAACCGAATGTATGAGCCTTTCAACATGTTCGCTCAAAGGGGTTGGTTCTGCCTTCCCTTCCGTTCCATTTCCGTTGAAGTAGGGCAGTTTTTCATTTAGAATGGTGAAGTCGCCTGTAGTTTTAATGTAATTACATAAGGCCAAAACACACCAATAACCAATGTCGCCGTGGGCTTCGTGCGCCCTGATGTGCGCGTAGCTGTCGAACATCCACCATTGCGGCCACCATCCATCGGGGTGCTGATTTGAGAAAATGACGCGAAGTACCTGCCGCGCTTCATGGTATTTCCCCAAACTCAGCAGCAAGTCTATTGGCCCCTGCGAAACATCGCGGGTGCCCCATGCTGCTCCGCTAAACTGCTCAAGGCCATAAGGTGTGAGGTAATGAATGAGGGCGTTGGTTCCATACCAAGGGAGTATCTCGCTTATGGCAGCGAGGTTTGGATTTTCTCCTTTAAGGCGGATGTTTGTGCCAAGTTGGTACCAGAATTGCTCTAAATCATGCCCACCTGCAAAACCTGTTTCTGTTAGGCTTATTTGGGAAGGTGCGTTCACTTCGGCAATAAAACCAAAAGTAAAGGTGCTGGTTTTTGTCAGCTTTACAACAAAAAGTTGTTTATCACTTAAAGAACCTGCCGGATTGATTAATTCGTTATGTCCTGAAGTATGCGTTGCATAATCACCCTGAATCCTCATCCTGAATTTCGCATCGGGAAATTTAGAAGTTATCATGGCGCCATTGAAAGGCGTTGCAATAAACTCTTCTTTTGCTTGGCCTGGCTTCATCCGCCAACCGTTGAGGTGGTCGAAATCATGCGTAATAATTGCTTCAATCTTTTCTCCACTAAGTACGGTGAAACTGGTACAAACTATAGGGGAGGTTACTGAGGCCCTTGTCGATATTTCGAAAACATGATTTTTGTGCTTGTAAAGCCACCTGCAATGGCTTAAACCCATCTCAAATGCAGAGGGAACACCGAGAAGGCGGTATTGTCCATCGATATTTACAAATATGCGCTGGCCGGTTTCAAGTGCCAGGTTGAACTGGCCCGAATGAACCGACAACAACACATTGAAATTGGTGTTTCCCTGCGAAAAGTGCGAATTGAAAACTCCTGAAATGAATGGGTTGGTCGAAACTATTCCTTCGTGGGGCGTAAGACCTAAGTTGGCCTGCAGGATGATGCCATGCGGGCGGTCAACCAAAAGCTCTTTTTCCTTTAATACTACATGGTTGTGCTTGCCACAAAAAAATGATAGGATGCTAGCTCCGTTTTTTTCGATGTGCCTCCATTCAGGTTCGAAAAAACGCTTTAGCTCAGCTTCGGAAAGGGTTTCAGTCAGAAGAAATGGGGATTTGTTGAACAAGTTTCTTTCTGGTTTGAACCAAGTGGCGTTTTCTGGCAATGCAATTTGTTCACTGAAGTTGGCAAATAGTCCCGGTAGAAGGTTGAGGTCTGCATCAGAAGAAGCTTCGCTATGGTTGTGCATGAAAAGGGCAGAGAAAGCGAAGGTTTGTCCTTGGCCAACCTTCAAATAAACTGGCTTTGATTGCACAGCTCCCAGCGACGACTCCCCTGCATACTCACCCAAAAGGGTTTCTGAGTTTAAGGCTTCAGGAATGGAGGTTTCGCGATAGTTTTTTCCATAAAAGACCATCCCATCGGTGCAAGCCGAATCTGCTCCGTTGCTGCATGCTATCATAAGCCATGGATTGCCGGTTGGCTCTTTCATGTTTTGGCGGCAAACTACAACTTTACCAAATCGTGCATCGTCAAAAATTCTCCTTTCAATATACTGGCTTACATAATATTCGTTCACCTGACCGGCTGTGGCAAGTTTTAGACCAACATCCTGTAGGTAAACAACATCGGCTTTTACATCTGCTGTTGAAGTGTTTTCAACTTTAACAGCCACATTCCAACTGGTTCCGGTTTCCAAAAGGCCGAATACGCCTTTGTAGGTTAAGCCATGATAGACTCCTTTGAAAAAAAATCCGGAGCTACATACAGAAAACTCACTTTGGCTCTGAGGCCCAAACAGAGGGATAAATCGGATTGAGTCAGAGTATATTCGAAGATAAAGGTTGGCGCCATTGCGTGAATATGCCGTGGCAGGCATCATGCTGATTCTGACCGGATCGGCCTCAATGCTTTTTATAGAACCTGTGGGTAAAAGGTCAACCCTTAAACCCGAATTATTCTCAATTCTCATTCAAAAAGTTATTTTTTATTATTGTGGAATGGCAGCTTTCAAGGATTATCGATTGAAGATTAATCTTACCTTATAGACTAAGGTAAAACCTTATTTTGAACTCAGATTTGTGTAAATGTTTGTAATTTAGCACGATATGGCCTGAATGATTCGCCATGTCCATCACTGTTCCTTCAGGTTCAATATGAATGATATTCTGGAGGTTTTCCCCTTCAAGAACCAGTTCCCCTTCGAGATCACGGTCGCCTTCAAGCGTAATAATTACCTGGGTTCCCACTTTTTCAATCCCAAGGATGTTTGAAGTGGTGTGAAGCAGCCTAATCCCGCTGTCAAGTTCGAGACACACAGGTGTGAGTAAACCATAGAGTGCGGGCCAGGTTAACCTGCCTCCCGAAAACGGAATAGAAATTGTTTTCCCATTTTGCGGATGGGTGTATTTAACCCCGGAGTGGTGCTCTTCGTTGTGGTAGTTTGCTACAAAGAGTAAGGCACGACCATCTTCACAAAATCGTTGTCTTATGATGATATCTTCATTATCTGCTTCAGCATGACTTAGTTTGGTGCCTGATCTTTGAAGCAAGGCTTTGTAAACCGGTTTATGGCCCTCGGTATCGAACCCTATCCAGGTACCCAAATGAAGCAGGCTTCCCTTTCCGGTTTTTATGGCAATGCCGCAAGTTTTTTCTGTAATCGTCCTTGCTACTATTTCAATGTTGGCAGGCAAAACCTCAGGGTAGATCATCTGGGGGTTGGCGCATTTAATATCTTCAAAGCCAAGTATGTCAACCAATGGCGATTCAATCCTTTCAGTTGCTACAGGCTCAATGGCCAAAGCATCGCGGATTATTGTACAGGGTTTTTGCAACAGGTCGCGGTCGGGCAGGTTGGGAAAAACTACCAGGTTGCAACCTGCTTCCAGTGCCTGCACAATGGTTTCCTGGTCTTTGGCGTTCATCTCATCTGTGCAGAACAACCAAACCTGCTTGTATTGACTCAACTGTTCTGGTGAAGTTTGGGTTAAGTCGGCCATGTTGTAATCTACATTGAGCACCTGCAGTGCTTTCAGCAATCCGTCGTAATAAGCCGGTCTTCTGATCGACGAAGGTCTGAACTGCAAGCCCGATGCTCCTGTTTCGGGTCGCTCCAGCTCGGTGGCATAGTAGGGTGGGTAAAACAGAACACACACCTCGGCCCTTCGTTGTGAATCAAGAACAATATCGCTACATGTTGTCAAAAAACGACTCAACTTCCTAACCGGTTCGAATGCGCTGGATCTTTCGCCATTGGCTTTAAGGGGCGTGTACCAATAGAATGTGTCGCCTGAATATCCTTTTCGTGGCGGGTTTTTACCTTGAGAGAACATATAATAGTTCCAACCTGTTAAGCCGTTGGCAATGCTGGCTTTGTAAAACAGCTCCATTTCGCGAGGGTTGGTAACTACATGAAACTCGCGAGATCCACATTGGAACTCCGCGGCAAATAGCGGCCCCGAACCTTGCATGGCCAGGGTGATGTCATTTATGATGCGGTCGTCGTGCATGTTGCGGTACGACACAAATTCGGGTATATGATCAACCCCGAAAATGATTTCGCTGCGCTGGCTGTACAACTCCTCGTACATGGTTATGTTTACCGGAAACTCATAGCCCGAGCCATAAATCCAACCCGGCAGGTTATGGTAGAGGGGAACTGCTACCCCCTTTGCTCTGATGGATTGAACCAACATTTTAAGATATTCACCAAAATACACACGCCAGAAACAATGCCAGTCATAATCTCTTGCCCTGTCAGCCTTCGATGAATAGGGGATCTTGCTGTCAGGAGGGAGTACTATATCCTGAAATTCTGCATAGCAGGTGTCCCATGTTGCATTGAGCAAGTGGATGTTAGGATACTTTTGTTTCAAGAATTTTACAAACCTTTCCAATACATCGCCTGAATAGTCAGCCCCATGGGCCAACCAGGAGAACACACCAATCTCGTTGCATACCTGCATCATAATTACCGGACCGTTGTTCGAAGCCTGGTTCAGTGCTATCAGGGGCATGATCTGATTATACCACGAAGTCACTTTTTCCAGAAAAATAGGATGAAAAAGGTTTACCCAATCTCCACCAATGAATTCGCCATTGCTGTTTCTTACCCTCAGTTGGTCCTCGTGCTTTTGTAGCAGCCAGTCGGGCAATCCGGCACCCCTGAATTCGGCAAGAATGTAGGGTCCTGGTTTTAAAATACAGGTCAAACCATATTCCGTGCATTTGGCCAGCCATCCTTTTAGGTCGCGCTCAGGGCATGTTACGCCATCAAAATCAAACACTCCTTCACTTGGTTCGTGCCAGGCCCACGGAACGTAGGTGCTGATCGTTGTCAGGCCGGCCTCCTTGGCCCCTTCCAGATGTTTGCTCCACAGTTCTTTCTTAATCCTGAAATAGTGAATTTCGCCGGAGTTCAAAAATGTTTTACGGCCATTGAGCCAAAAGCATCCGTTTTTTACTTCAAAAGTCATATTGTACCTGTAATTCTTTTTTACACTTTGTAATTTGTCAATAGTATTCTCTGGGTTTTATTGGTTTTGTCGCGCATGAACATGATTACTCATCGATTTTGCCGTTGTCTGATTTTTGTTGTTGGTTCCTTGCCCTTAAAAGATCCTTAATTTCCATTGTTCGCCTGTCGGTCAGGGAATATCCCATAATGAAAATTATAGAAAAAATACTAAGAAGCACTGGTACTCCAATTTCGACAAGCCTCATCATCTTGAGTGTGTGTGACGACTGTTTTTTAAGGGGTGCAACTTTCTCTAACACCTTGTCGATCTCATTTTGCATGGAGGGTTCATAGGTATGCATTTCAATCTCGCTTAAAGCCTGTAGTATTCTTCCGGTACTTTGAGAAAGGTTCAGGTAATGGCTGCTGGTATTTTCGCTTTCTGTTGATTTTAAGTTGAAGTGGAGGTAAAGGTCAAAAACTGCAAACCTGGAGTTATGCATTTTTACCTGCTGCAACAAATCTGAAGTTTCAGTAAAAAGGATACGGGTCTTACCGAGGTCGTTTCTGCTTGCAGCCTCGTTCAATTCGGCTTCAATCCGTTTAAGTCTTTCGGAAATGGTGGTAGTTATCGTTTCCTGGTCAAAAATAAACTGACGACTTTTTTGCAGCATACCAGGCAGTTCAGAAAAGGATTTTGAGTTAAGCTCATTGAGTTTTTTTCTTGTTGAAACATGAAGGTCCCTTATCTGGTTTTGAGCGTCCTGATTGAGCCTAAAAGCTGCATTTCGGAATGATGCCACATCGGTTTGATTTTCTGTAATTGCCTCTGTTTGAGCAAAGTTTTGTAGCGACCTTAAGCGCGATTCTATTCTATCAACCCGGGTAACCTGTGTTTCGTCGAAGAGGGTAAGCACAATTAATGCTCCGGCAACAAAACTGGCAAGTGCTGTTCCCATTTTGATGAACCACCAGAAAATCGAATAATAACTTCCTTCGTTTCTTACACCAGTTTTAAGGTCATCTTCATCGCAGATATCGCCTATCATCGATGGTCCAAGAGTAAAAAAGAAAAGCATGCCAGTTGAAAGTAGCACCGTAGGAATTACTATCAAAAATGGATACTGGGGATTGTAGCAAACGATCTTCGACAATTGAGCCAATACCATAAGTGCAATCGAAAGCATCAAGGTTTTGCGTTTGCCCAACCTTGGGCTAATAATGTTTAGTGGAAAAACGGCCAAAAGGCCGGTAATTGCCCAAATAGTTCCGTTGATTCCCAATAGGAATGCACCGGCCACCTTGTCGCCCCCAAAAACATAGAATATGGGTATATACGAGCCCAGAAGACTCACAAAATTGAACCCCATAGCCAGGGTAAAAATGGTTAGCGTAAGCAGGATAAAGTTTCGGTTTTTTAGGGTCTTTTTAACATCGATCCAAAATGGGGATTTTTTCTGCCTTGCAATCCTGTGAAACCCCGGTTCGCGTAGTGAAAGGAACCACCACAACGACAATGGTAAAAGAATTAGAGCGATTAAAATTGATACATACCGCATCCCATCAACCTCCGTACCTCCCACTCCCCTGAATATTTCCAAATTTGCCAGGGCAAAAAGCCAAGGGGTGCTCATCGCAAAGAGATTACCCACAAAGCTTTTTGCACTGAACAATCGTGTACGCGCATGAGGGTCGGTAGTCATTTCCATTCCTAGCGACCCATGCGGAATTTCGAATATCGTAGTTGCAGTAAAAAAAAGTATCAGCGTAACAAGCAAGTACGAAAGTTGAAACCATTGAAAAGCTTGTTCAGTAGGAAACCACGCCCTAACGGCAGCACCTTGCGGAATCCACCATATTACTACAAAAAACAATGCTACCAAAAGGCCTCCAACCAGTATAAATGGTCTGCGTCTTCCCCAACGGGTTCGGGCGTTGTCTGACAGATGGCCAATCATCGGGTCGGAAACTGCATCCCACAAACGGGGTATTATCAAAATCACACCCAGCCAGAATGCGCTTAGACCCAGGCTGATGTTTCCCATCAGACCCACAAGAATACCGGTAATATTGAACAATGCAATGGGAATGATACCACCGGAACCGTATGCTGCCAGTAGGGGAAACTTTAGTTTTTCGTCCGTTGCTGCCAATTGCCTCTTATCTGGTTCATTCTCCACCATGGTCTTTCGTATTTATTTGTTAATAATAAATTACCACTTCAGCTGGAAACACATCAACAGCTATTTCGTTGTTGGTAAAGTTTCTTGTTTCGTGGCCGTTAATGGTTACTTTTACAGGCAGCCTCGAACCGTTGAAATTTCTAATCCGTATTCCATTCTGGGGTAGTTGAACATTCCCTTGTATCGAGAAAGTGTAGCTTTGATTGTGCTTTTTCACGGCATACGAAATTTCGCCAAAGTGCGTAGGTAGGTTTTCTACCGAAATACCTTTGGGGTAATCAATCCAATCCTGCCGTAAACCTGCCCCAAGATTCAGGGTGCCGTTAAGTTCGTCTTCGAATACAAATTTCGACCTGACAGCATTAATAAAGTCACTTCCAACCCAGGTATGAGGCATGTCGCCAATGAAACGCGGAATACGGTACTCTCTCCACACCACTTCTGCCCAATGATACCATCCCTGTGGACGGAGGTCATCAAGGAAAAACTCGGTGAGTTCATGGGCTATTTCTGGTTTGCCTTTAAAAATGAAAGTACCAATAGCCCGGGTTTCGTATGGCGTATAGTTCGACCATTCGAGCTTCCCATCGCGGCGATCCCTGAAAAATTGCAGGTAACGATCAAAGGTATTGTAAAACTCCGGTCGAGGCAGATTCTGCATTTCATTGGCCGGCCAAATGGCGATAGTGGTAGATGTAGGATCGAAATCGCCAAGTTCGACGCAGCCTGGAATAAAATCGATGTTTCGGGTTTGCATGGCAAGCCTTATGGAGTTGTAAAGGTTTACCCTGAAGGTGTCGCGCACGCGTTTAATGTGCTCGTATTCTACTGTATTGCCCAATATCCGTTGTACTTCCACAGCATCCTTCAGCCCTTTCATTACAAAAAAGTTGTCCCAGTATGAGTGCATGGGGTGGGCAGAATAACCCTCATGGCTGATTGATTCGGGCACGATTCCGTAATAAGCCCTGATACTGTCGTTGCCCAGCCTGAAATGATCTGTAGAGCGCTGAGCAATTAAGTACTCCATGTATCTTACAGCCTTGAGGATGTTGTGGTTTTTAGTCCTAAGAAAGGTTGTGTCTTTGGTGTAATCAAAATATTCTTTGATAAGGAAAATCAGCTGCCCTGGGCTATCGTGCTGTGGCACAGGGTCGGGCCCGCGAAAATCGACCACACATGGCACCTTTCCACTTTCGTATTGATATGGAGTAAACCACTCGATAAATTCACGGACTTCGGGTGTAATACCTGATTTAAGCAGTGCGGAGGATGTGAGCGAACCATCGCGAATCCAGCTACGCTCGTAGGAGCGCGAGCCAGGCTGTATTCCGGCAAAGTCCCTGTTTATAAGAATGTAAAACAGATTGGCTTTGTATGTGTTTATGATTCTGTTGGCCGATGCGGGCAGGTTAAAACTGATGTGGTCGAATCGAGAGCGCCAATAGGCAGCCACTTCCTCAAATTCTCGTGCAACCTGCTCGTTGGTAATATTCTCGTTTTCGAGCAATTTGGTATGAAAAGGCACAACTACAAAAAACTGAGTCTCCTCTCCAGGCTCCAGGCGAATATTATATTTTATCACACCATTTCCAAGACCATGGGGGTCGGTAACTGAGGATTGTCGGGGAAGGGTATTGGTGCGGATAAAATCAACCAGGCTTCCCTGATCAAAAGTGGTTGCCGCAAACATATCATAAGGCCTCAGAGAATAAAGGGTTTTATCGTCAACCGAAATTTTTCCGGGTCTTACTTCATGGATTGAGTTGATTACACCTGCCCCTCCCGGAAAATTTAAAAACTGGTAATAAGGATTCACCTGATAAGGCCTAATCAGCAAAAACAACTCGATATCTTTTGGCTCTGTCGAATTATTTTTCAGGTAATATCCAATGTTAAGCCGCGAGTTTACATTGGCTTCGCCAAAAGCAGTAATTCCTGTAACAAACGTTACATCATCGAGATTCCATGTAACGGTTGGAGTAAAGTCAAGCCTCCCTGTTTCCTTCGGGAAACTAAGCGACTGGCTGGCAGAAACATTATTCCAGTTGTATATTCGGGTACCAATCCTTAGCATGGGCTCAATGGAGAACAGGCCTTTGTCCACTTCCACCTGTCCGTCTTCGCAAATCAGTGCTTCTCTGAGGTCGTTGTTTACTCCTGTGGCAGTCCAATATACGGCCTGCTCCAAAAATTGCCGTGGATAATCTCCTTCCGGTGCATGTCGGGCTTTGTATATTAAAAAATCACTGACAGTTTGCGATTCTTTTATGTCTAAAATATTGAGGTTTTCTATTCCAAATGATCGCCTTGATTTCCCTTCCGAAAGGTCAATTCTCAAGTAGCGGGCTTCCGTTTCAGGCATGCGCACAAAGCTTGCATCGGTGAGGTTTCCAGTTATTGTGTGAGATTTGTGCCAGTTTACGGCATCATTGGAAGTGAAAACACTAAACTTTCCGGCCTGGTGATCTTGGAGCCAATCTATGTGTATGCCACCAAACTCCCTGCGTGTACCAAAATCGAGCATAAAATGCTGATTTCTGGTATTGCGGCTTTGCCAGGATGTATTTTTATTGTCATCCAAAACTAAACCTGCGCCCTGGTTTCTGCGCGATGATGAAGCCGTAGCAATGGGTTTGGGATAAGTTTCGGGTCTTGGTGGCAGTTTTTCGAATCGAAGGTCGTCAATCCAGATTGTTCCTTTGCCTCCAACAAAAGATGCCACAGTGAACTCGATCCGGTCAGCCCGTCTTAAAACCCTGTCTGTGGTCGGTCCCCAGGCAAAGGTTACATGTCGGTTGCGGATGCGTACTTGTGTCCACTCGGTGGGAAATTCATAATTTCTTTTGTTGACCCACCAAACATTGTGCCCCGATTCATCAATAAACTTGATTTCTAAAGTGTTTGAAGGAGATTCTGCCTTAATCCAAAAGGTAAACTCATAGTTGTCGGGTATGTCTAATGGAAACCATTTTTGAATGCCCCCGAAGCCCATACCCCTGGTAAAATCGTAGTCGAAACGGATGGCATTGCCCGTTTTTCCGGGCTCAAGCGAAATGCGCCCTTCAAATGCTTCCGATTTTAAAAGTTCCCAACCTTTTAAGGCTTCAAAATCATCTAATACAACACTTTGGGCATTCAGAGTTAGGGAAGTTACTCCAAAGGTTAAAAGTGCCAGAGCTTTTTTAATAATTCCGATTCTCATTTATGGTAAGGTTATTGTTATTGATGAACAACATGTTGATTCCATATTACGGCAAAATACAATATGCGCCGGGGTTTAATTTATATATTCAAAACCCAATCTCGAAAGACCTTTCTGAATGATAGGATCTCTCATTACATAGTTCCACACGAGGCCGGTCCTGAAATTTTCAATCATAATAAGCATCGGCCCCTGGGCAATTCCTATGTAGTCGGGGTTTACCCAATCAACCGTCGGGTTAAAGGCATCATAAAATCCAAATCTTCCCCAAATGCAATCGCCATATTGCTCAATCATGTTTCTGGCAGTAGGAATTACTATTTCTGGTGCAAAAGGTAATGACGATAATGGACCATACGGTGCAATGGTACCATCGTCGAAGTAATTATATTCAGGGCTTGTCGCTCCGCGACCAGCATAAGCAAAAAATTCAAAGCCATTAAAGTTAAATGATGGGCCAGGTCCGTCACTAGCTGTAACTCCCCATGTAAATTCACCATATCCTACCCAGCCATGAGGATTGTCTATTGCATATCGTTGTTGCGACAATGTTGCACGCCTGCTATTCTCAAAGTAGCAAATGCCTTTTTCTCTCATAAAGCGATCGGCCAGACCTCTGAAGTCGATATATGCGTGTGAGAATTGATGTCCGAATAGCGGGGGGAATGCCACATGTTCTAATCCTTCGTAATAGGTGTACCATGTATAACCGCTCAACCAGGCTTCGTAACTTTGTTCTGCATTCTCCATGCCCAACCCAGCAGCAAGGATGTAAAGGAAGAGTGCCTCGTTGTAGCCCTTCCAGCCCATGTGATGAAAGCCTGCTTCGGGATACCAACCCATACCTATGGTATTGCCATAATCGCCGCCCTCAGGAAGAATCATAAATTCCCATTCAATTCGGTTTAGCAAAAATTCTGCAAGCCTACGGATTTCCTGCTCAGTTTCGTTTTCTTGATTGTAATAGTTCCGTGCAAACAATATGCCCATCATCAGCAGGCCAGTGTCAACCGTAGAAAGTTCACTTTCATATTGGCGTTCACCGGTTTCCATATTCAAAAACCTGTAGTAAAACCCTCTGTAACCCGAACTTACAGATTCGGAACTTTGTTCGGAGTTAGCAAAGAAATTGAGCATATTTAAAGTAATTTGGGCTGCTCTTTCGCGTGTAATCCAGTTTCTTTCAACGCCTACTGCAAAGCTGGGTAAAGCAAAGCCCGAAGCTGCAATGTTTGTAGGAGCACCAGGTGCGAGCCTATCGGGTACAATACCCCATTCAGGATGATAATTTTGCAGAAAATACTGAAATGAGAAAAATTGAATGGAGTCAAGCATTTTCTCATCATCGGCGGTAATCGGGAAATCAATATTTCCAAAAGATTTGAATTGTTGGACGGGTTCCCTTTTGCACGATACTAAAGTGAAAACCAAAAGAAGAAAAAGAACTGTTATTTTCATTTTTTTAGAAAGTTTATTTTTTTTATTTGATTGGGTTTTCGATTTTTAAAGACAAAACCCGTAGTAATCCGACTGTTTGTCGGGTTAAAAATGTTCTTCAAATATTACAACCTGTTGTTCTCCAGACATTGAAATGTACTGGCCGGAAAACCGATTTATGGGCAAACTGTTTAATAAGTGAATCCTAAAGCATCTAATCCCCTTCTTACATTTTCGTTGCGCATAAACAAGTCCCAGATAAGTCCGGTGCGGTGATTCTCAATCATAATGATGATAGGACCTTGGTTAATTGCTAAGTACGACCTTGCAAACCAAAGTGTAGTCAGGTTGAAAGCATCATAGAAACCATGTGGTCCCCAGATTCTGTCTCCAAGCACATAATAAAAAAACCTCAATGCCTGCAAGCTATACTCAGGTGTAAATGGCATTGAAGATAAGGCAGCCGTAGGCGCTATAACCCCAACATCGTTTGTGGGAGAACTGGCAGTGTAACCCCTTTCGATATCGCTAGCTGTTAAGCCCCATACATATTTGGAATATCCTACGAAATTCCTTGGGTTGTCAATACAGTAGGCCCTGTTTATTAGAGTATGTGCTACCACTTGTTCCCAATAATTTGCATACCTATCGCGAAGGTTACGAGGGTCTAACCCAAGAAATGAATAATGGGAAAAAAACAAAGGACCTCCTAGGGTTGGTCCTAAGGGGAGCCTTATACCGTAGTAAACACGATTGTTCACCATGGGGTATTGCCCGTTGCGGGCCCAACCCTGATGGTAAACCTCCGCAGGAATGGGATGTGTTGGCGAACCTGCTGCCAAAACATAAACTATTAGAGCTTCGTCCCACCCTCCAATTTGATGGTTCATTGCCCATCCGAAATTTGGCGACCAGTGCCAATAGAGAACATTTTCATTGTTTCGTCTGAAGAAACTCCATTGCACATTTTCGTACATCTGCTGAATGATTGGTACAATAGCTCGCTCTTCGGGCGAACCGTTTCTGAAGTACTCCTGAACAGCCAACAATCCCTGCATTAGAAAAGCAGTTTCTACCAAATCTGCCCCATCGTCGCGGGCACTGAAGGGTATGGTGCGACCGGTAGTACCGCTCATCCAATGTGGAAATGCACCATGAAATCTGTCTGTATTGCTACGGTTTAAGAAATTTACTATGGTGCGAATTCGTTCAAATCCTTGCTGTCTTGTGATAAAATTTCGTTCAATGCCAACCAATATAGCCATCAGGCCAAATCCACTACCACCCATGGTTACCAAGTCGCCCGATCCGGAGCGTTCCCTTGTTAACCCAGAAACAGGATGAGCGTAGTCCCAGAAAAAACGGAAAGTTTGCCTTTGCACTAATGTGAGCAACTCTTCGTCTGAAATCCTTGGAAACTTTGGTGTGCTATCGAGACGCGTCCTGAACCCGAAAGAGTAATCGCCCGAAAAAGTCCCTCCCAGATTTTGCCCCGGAAAAATTGTAAGCCTGTGAAAGGATAGAGGGTTTACCCGTTCGGATGGTTTGATATATAGCCATCTTCTCGACGGATCGAAACGATAATGATAATTTGCCGTAAATCCACTCAAGAAGAAATCATCTCTATTGAATCGCTTTGTGTCAACAGGTGTGTTGAATGCTACTCTGATTTCAACATTCCGAAAATCAACCTCGTTAATAACCGTTTGATTTGGAACAAGTTTATCGTTTATAAAAACGGATTCTATTGCTATATTCGGAACAATTACATTAGGGTCTTTTTCTTGGCAGGAACCAAAAGCGGCTATCATTAAGGCTAAAACAAACAAAGTGATTTTCATTTCAGGTTCAATGTACTAACGGGAGCAATACAGGGCATTACTCCCGTTAGGTTTTTTTGATTAATTTGTAATTTGAGAAACTTCAGCGTCGTATAGTGCTTTTATTTCAGCGGCGGTTAAAGCACGCCTATAAACACGAAACTCATCAAGGGCACCCTTAAACCATCCCATCCAAACATCTGTTGCGGCGGTTTCAATTACTGGCCTCCATCCACCAAAGATAATACGGTCGGGATTTTGAAAAGCTAATGGCCCAAGTGGGAGACGCGGGGTTATCTCAGGTGGTCCCTGCCAACGATCTTCAACACCAGGATTGGTGGGCACTTTTGCGCCGTTAAGGAAAATTTCAAACTTAGAATTGGCTTGATTGTATGTCATGGTGATATACAACCAGCGGTTGATTGCAAAACTTCTGTGAGAAAACCCAGTATGTTGCCCTGACCATGTTGCGCCATGCTTTAAGAAAAATGCTCGAAAGTTTAGAGAGTCTGCAGTAGCCGGAAGGCGGTCCAAGTGAAGTTTTAGGTTGCCCCAGAAAAGATCGTCAGATCGACCAATTTCGAAGATTGTTGGTACAGGATCTCCAGTAACCAAAGGAGACCTTATCCAAAACGATACAGTGAAAGAGGTTAAGTTTCTCATAGGACTTGCTGTTGGCAATAAGTAGGATAGGTGTGCGTTTGCAGCACCTTGGAAGGCCTGATTGCGGCGACCAGCCACATAGGTTACACCTGGACTTGCAGTAGGAGTAATGTTGCCAATTCTCTCAACAGCTGTCTGATCGAATGACCAATGCGCTACTAGGTCAGCAGTGGCTATGGTGTTAGGATCGATTGGACCTACAGCACCATTATCGTCATCATCGCGACACGAAGTAAGCACCAGTGCAGGAATAAAAAGAATTCCAAGCAGCAGCGCAGTTTGTCTTTTAAAAAGATTTTTAAGCATGATAATTTAGTGTTAAATGGTTAAAGAAAAAGTAACTATATATTTAGTAACCGGGGTTTTGCGTAAGATTGGGGTTTAGCTGAAGCTGAGCAGCAGGAATGGGGAACACTTCGTGTACACCGGCTCTAAATCCTAACCGCCCTAAAATGGTGGCAGCTTGTCCTGTTCGAACCAGGTCGAAGAACCGATCCTGCTCCATTGCCAGCTCAGCCCGGCGTTCGTCCCAAATAAGCTGGCGGGTCAATCCGGTCAAATCTGCCAGTCCTGCCCTGTCACGTACTTTATTAACAGCATCTAAGGCAGTCACCCCGCTGGTTAATGGCACGGAGGCTCCGTTGAACAGGGCTTCGGCGTGCATGAGAAGAATGTCTGAATATCTCAGGATTCTTACGTTATGGTCGAAACCATAACCGTTGAATGCCCAATTATTGTGAAATGAAGGGGTGTAAACTTTTCCGTTGTAAACGGGGTTGGTTACACGCATTTTAAT
>DMJL01000158.1:5487-6352 GCA_003451785.1 Bacteroidales bacterium | reverse complement strand
TGCTGCTTGTTGAAGGGCTTGATATGACACGAATACCCAAGGGAACCTACAGCATCCATTTCCGGTTCAGGGACTCAAGAGGCCTGTGGAGTTTGGTTACCCACGATGTATTTATCAAAAATCCGCTCCCCATAGCCGACTTTAGACATGAGATAATCCAACACTGCGATTCCACCGTGGTTTCGTTTACCGACCGAAGTGTTGACGGCGACAGGTTTCTATGGAATTTTGGCGATGGGAGAACCAGTGCTTTGCGAAATCCAAGGCCTACTTTCCATACAGCAGGCACCTACAGAGTGAGTCTAACTGTTACCGATACCATAATCCTACGCGATAGCACCTTAATCAGGGAAATTGTTGTACCCGTTAGAAAAGTAGATACCGGCATCAGAGAAGAAGGTATTGTACTTACGGCAAATGCATTGAATGCAACCTTCCAATGGGTGGATTGCAACAATAACTACCGCCCGATTCCGGGGCAAACCGGACGCTCATTTACCGCCACAGTCAACGGTAGGTTTGCAGTAGAAGTTACACAGGGAGGATGTGTGGCACTTTCGGCTTGCTATGCTATAATCACAGTAGATGTTCCCGAGATTGATTTTGCTGAAAAAATCAGGTTGTTTCCTAACCCCAATACTGGGCAATTCACCATCGACCTTGGAGAAGATAAGAGAGAAGTGTGGATTACTGTTTTCGACCAACATGGTCGTAAGGTGGAAGAAACCTATTCGGATTATGGAAGGGAGTTTAACCTAAACCTCGACCTAAAACCAGGAATCTATTTTGCCCGAATCATAGCCAATGGCAAATTGGAAACCATAAGATTTGTGGTGAGGTAGGGTTGGTGGATTGGTAGATTGGT
>DMJL01000158.1:0-5100 GCA_003451785.1 Bacteroidales bacterium | reverse complement strand
TTGGTGGATTGGTGGATTGGTTGGTTTTGTCGGCACGCAACATAATGTGTGCCGACATTTTTCTACTTTTAGCTTGTTTCTACTATTTACATCCCTAAATGAGCATTAAATTAAACGGGAATGGTGGTTTAGCCCCCTTTCACGAAAGAAACCGAGTTGTTTTTCGCTTGGTAAATAGAAAGTTATTTTACCGTTGTGGTGGAAAGAAGGAGCTTTGAAATGTTCTTGTTTATGTGAGACGGGATGACAGGAAAGCTAAAAAGTTGAATTTACAACTCATCTCTATCTCAGCATAAAAAATGGGTGCCACGAAAATTACAATTCCGACACCCGTTTTATCGAGAAATCACCACAGTAGAAATTAGCACACCCCTATCCTAATTGAGAAGTGCAATGCGGGCATCTAACAGCGTTTACAGGAATTTGAGAAATGCAGAATGGGCATTCTTTTGTGGTAGCTACAACAACCTCTTCAACTTTTTTCCTTTTCTGGAGCAGATCGTTCATTTTTTTGATTACCAAGAAAATTGCAAAAGCAATGATAACAAAATTGATAATCGTATTGATAAACATCCCATAATTGATGGTGGGTGCCCCTGCAGCAACAGCTTCTGCAAGGGTTGCATACGGTACAGAACCTAAATTGATAAACAGATTGCTAAAATCTACACCCCCCATAAGCAAGCCGATTGGTGGCATAATGATATCCGTAACAAGCGATGACACAATTGCACCAAACGCCCCACCCAGAATAATACCAATAGCCAAATCCATTACATTGCCGCGCATAGCGAAATCCTTAAACTCTCCAAAAAATGCTTTCATAGCCAAGTTTTTTAAAGGTTTCACAGATAAAATGTTAAAAGACCCTTGTAAAATTACCAAATTTATCAAAAACAACAAATTCATGCAAGAAATTCATTTAAAGTTTGAAAATACCTTTTGGCTTTCTCTATCTTTGATAGATAATTTTCCTCAATCAAACTTTTAACATAATGAAAACCTTAATCCTACTTTTTGCAGTTATGATTTCATTGTTTGCCGGGTGCAAGCCCCGCGCTCCACAGTGGGGCGAAGCCGAAGCTCCTATTGCTGAGCGAATCTTACATGAGCACATTATGCATGGCGACACCCGTCCGGATTTTTATTTTTGGATGCGCGACCGTAATAATCCAGCTGTGATTGCCTATCTTGAGGCAGAGAATGCCTATCTAAAAGCTCGTATGGCACCCACTGAGAGATTGCAGGAAGAATTATTTACAGAGATGAAGGGGCGTATAAAGCAAGATGCACAATCAGCTCCAGTATTTTCTAATGGATATTATTATTATTCACGATTTGATGTAGGCAGCGAATATCCTATCTATTACCGCCGCAAAGGCAGCATGGATGCGCCCGAAGAAATTCTACTCAATGTGAAAGAAATGGCTGCATCCCATCCTTATTTCAATTTGGGCAGCTATGATGTGAGTTTCGACAATCAGTGGGTTGCATTTACAGTTGATACTGTGGGCAGAAGGCAATTTACCATAAAACTAAAAAATCTGCAAAGTGGTGAGATAATGCACACCGGCATTGCCAATGCTGCAGGCAATGTGGTATGGGCAGCCGATAACGCAACCTTTTTTTATGGCACTGTAGATCCACGCACCTTGCGCTTCGACCGCATCATGCGCTATAATTTTCAAACCCGCAATGCGCCGGAATTGGTATATTTCGAGGCCGATGAAACCTTTTACCACATGGGCGTTTCGCGCACCAAGGACAATAGGTTCATCACAATTTCTATAAACAGCACCCTAAGCAACGAAACATGGATATTGCCTGCTAATGAGCCATTGGGGCGTTTTCAGGTGTTTCAGACAAGGCAGCGCAATGTGTTGTATGAAGTATTCCCACTTGGCGATAAATTTTATGTACTTACCAATCACGAGGCAACCAATTTTAGATTGATGCAAACGCCTATCGGTAGTACATCGATGCAAAATTGGACTGAGGTAGTAGCACATCGCCCCGATGTTTTGTTGGAAAACATTGAAGTGTTCGACGAATTTTTGGTATTGCAAGAGCGTACGCGGGGACTGAGGCAAATAAGGATAAAACATTTGCCAACAGGTCAGGAACACTACTTGCCTTTCGAAGAAGAAGCATACACTGCAAGCATTGGTGCCAACGCTGAAATGGCTTCACAAGTGCTTCGTTTCAACTATACTTCGCTCACAACACCCATGAGTCAGTTTGACTACAATATGGTTACGCAGGAGAAAACCCTTGTGCTGCAACAAGAAGTTTTAGGAGGATTCGACCCTGCAAATTATGAAACTAGGAGATTTTTTATTACAGCAAGAGATGGTGTAGAAGTACCCGTAACGATAGTGTATCGCAAAGGTATGGCGAAAGATGGCAATAATCCTCTGCTGCTTCATGGCTATGGTTCCTATGGCATTTCGATGGAGCCAAGATTCAACTCCAATCTTCTTAGCTTGCTCGACCGTGGGTTTATCTACGCCCAAGCGCATATTCGGGGAGGTCAGGAGCTTGGTCGCCAATGGTATGAGGATGGCAAGTTGCTTAACAAACGAAACACCTTCTATGATTTTATTGATGTTGCAGACTACCTTGTAGCCGAGCAATACACCAACTCTGAGGTGCTTTTTGCAATGGGTGGAAGTGCTGGAGGATTGCTTATGGGTGCTGTAATCAATATGCGTCCTGAGCTTTTTAAAGGTGTGATTGCAGCAGTTCCCTTTGTAGATGTTGTTACCACAATGCTCGATGCAACCATTCCGCTCACAACTGCCGAGTACGACGAGTGGGGCAACCCCAACATCAAGGAATTTTATGAATATATGCTCTCCTATTCGCCCTACGACAATATAACGGCACAAGCATATCCCAACCTACTGGTAACATCGGGGCTACACGATTCGCAAGTGCAATTTTGGGAGCCAACCAAGTGGGTAGCCAAATTGCGGCATTATAATACGGGCGATAATAAGATATTGCTATTCACAAACTTAGAAGCAGGCCACAGTGGTGCATCAGGAAGATGGCACCGATTAAGAGAGGTAGCAAAAGAATATGCGTTCCTGCTTAATCTATTGCCAAGATAACTCCGATTAATTTGGGTGTGTATTTTGAAACAAATGCCGCATCTTGGAACTAATCGATGCTTTGTAAATCAGGAACGAATTAAACTGATAATGGTTTTAAGTAATGGGGCGGATCTTTGGCAACGCAAAACTATTACCTCACACAGTGAGGTAATAGTTTTTTTATGTAGCTATAAGCGCGACTTTTATCTGAATGAGCAAACAACAGCCTATAAACCTACAATGCAAGCATTTGGGGCTATTTGGGGAGGCGTTTTATGCTTCTCATAATTACTAAAATTATTACTTGAATTTAACTTTGAAAAAAGTAACACTCCCAAATAAATTCACCCTTTGATGCAAATTGATAAACTTAGATTGAGATAGAGCATATCATGTAATCAACAGGTTATACCCTTTCACCCAATTTTTTTCACTTTTCCGCATAGAGCAAAAGTAAAAACACCAAGGAAGAAAATTAGCAGCATGGGCATAATTAAACAACCAAAACAGCTGATTAAAGTTGCCATAACAGGCCCGGAATCTACCGGCAAAAGTTGGTTAACCAAGTGCCTGGCTCAACATTACCATGGAGCATTTGTAGAAGAATTTGCCCGAAAATACTTGGATTCTCGCCCACAGAAATACGAAGAAAGCGATCTTGAGATAATAGCCCGCGGACAGATGGAAGCACTTTGGGAAGCAGAGCACAACCATAACATTGTGTTTTGCGATACCGAAATGTTGGTTATGAAAATTTGGTATGAGTACAAATACGGAGAATGTCATCCTTTCGTTTTGGAAATGCTGCATCAGCAGAATTTCGACCTATACTTGCTCTGCGATACCGATCTGCCTTGGCATAACGACCCACAAAGGGAATACCCACACCTAAGAAGGTTCTTTTTTGATTGGTTCGCTTCTGAGCTTTCCCGATTGAATTTTCCTTTTAAAATTATCAGTGGAATTGGAGAATTAAGACTACAGGCTGCCATAGATGCTGTGGAAGTAATAAAGACAAGCCGCAATATGGGTTGAAGGCAAGAAGGTATTTATTGTAAATCTATTAAGAAGAAGCATGCAAACTGAGACAAAATCCTAAACGAACAACTTTAAAAAAAAAGTGACAATATTTAAAACCAGCCTGCAATATGCGGTTTAGCCAATAAGGGATTAGGTGGTTTGCAAAGGTTGTAGGCCGCTTAAACTTTTCATCACAATTGATAGGAAGTCGTCCTTTTCCCGTATTGAACATACTACCAACCATTAAAAGCGATATGATAAAAACATCTCACATAAAGGATCATCTGCATTTGCATTTTATAGTTGTGCTCTTAGGGTTCACAGCCATACTCGGAGCACTGATAGCTTTGCCAGCTACTGAGTTGGTATGGTACCGTATGCTATTTGCTTGCATAGGGTTGTGGGTGTTTCTATTTGCAATGAAAGTGCCATACAAATTACCATCGAAGCAAGTAGTGCAACTTTTGGGTATCGGAATAATTGTAGCCTTGCATTGGATTACTTTTTTTCATGCAATAAAGGTCTCCAATGTATCCGTTACTTTGGGCGTTTTTGCATCGGTTACATTCTTTACCAGTCTATTGGAACCCCTGCTTCAGAAGCGGAGAGTTTTTTGGTTGGAGCTACTATTAGGCATTGTAACCATTGGTGGTATTTATCTAATTTTCAGATTCGAACTGCGATTTACAGAGGGAATAATCTTTTCGCTTACATCTGCATTGCTCAATGCACTATTTGTGGTACTCAACCGCAATATCAGCAATAGTTACCATCCGGGAGTAATTAGTTTTTATGAAATGATCGGTGGATTTGCGTTTTTAACGCTTTTTTTTGTTGCAACCGGACAATTTTCTAATGGCTTTGCATTGCCTACTACAAGCGACTTTATCTTTTTATTGATTTTGGGCATTGTTTGCACTTCTTATGCTTTTATGGCAATGGTGCATATTCTAAAATCCCTCTCTGCTTTCACCGTAATGCTTGC
>DMJL01000089.1 GCA_003451785.1 Bacteroidales bacterium | reverse complement strand
AAAATCGCTTCTATCAGGGAAGATATTTTTTTGATTCTGCCATCTCCCGTATTACCGGATTTATATGGCAATGATTTGAATGCCAACGGCGGATTTAACTACAGTGCCATTTTCTCGAGGCTTACAGGTACTATTACCGGTCCCGATGCCTTCGGAGCCAGAACCAGCGGTGTGCTGGATGCCGATTTTACGGGGGTATCAAATGCCGATGTTAATGGGTTGAGATTGCGACATGCTTTTGGTAGGCTGCGATGGGAAAATACAGAGTTGTTGTTGGGTCAGTTTTGGCATCCCATGTTTGTTCCTAAAGTGTTTCCCAATGTGGTTGCTTTGAATACTGGCGTGCCTTTCCAACCCTTTATCAGAAGCCCACAGATTGCCCTTACAAGGTTTTGGGGCAACTTCAACCTGCAACTTGCACTGCTTGCTCAGCGCGACCACCAAAGCGATGGCCCATTGGGAGTAAGATCGGATTATATGCGCAATAGCAATATTCCAAACATTCACCTTCAGTTGCAATATGATAATCAAACCACCATTTGGGGTGTTGCTGCCGACTTCAAAAGGCTACGCCCCAGACTTGTAACCGAAGCCAATATAGAAACACATGAAACTTTTGACAATTGGTCGTTTATGGCGTATGCAAGGCACAATGCCGGAAGACTTACCTTAAGGAGCAAAGCCATTTACGGTCAAAACCTTTTTGAACATGTGATGTTAGGTGGGTACGCGGTTCGGAGCATTGATCCTATTACCAGGTTTGAAACCTATACGCCTTCTAACCATCTATTCGTGTGGGGCAATATCACCTACGGCACCACAGTGCAAGGAAGCCTATTTGCAGGATTTGCACAAAACTTTGGCACATCGCATACCAACACGGGTTTATTTTTTGGGCGTGGGCACAATATTGCATATATGTATCGCATTGCACCTAGCATAAGCTTCATTTCCAATAGAGTACAAGTATCTTCGGAGATTGAATATACCGTGGCTGCTTATGGACAACCCGATAATAGAGGGCGCATTGCATCGTCGGAGGAAGTTGGCAACTTAAGACTCAAGATAACCTTTATCTATAATTTTTAGACTCTTTTGGGTAAGATCGAAAAGGGAATATATATTTACCTCTTGCAATATTGCGGCATGGATTCTGGAGTTTGATGATTCAAAATCCTGCACTTCAATATTAGCAAGTGATTCTTGTGGTGTGTATTTACACAAATACTCCTGGCTAAGAAAGGTAGAAGTTACCTACTATGTACCCATCGTGCAATGTCGTTGATAACCCTAACATCAACATTGCAGGGAATATTGTACTCATCTGGCTTTGATGGCCCTTCTCCAGCCATAAACAAGTGGTTCAATTCTGGGTAGCTGATAAAAGTAACAGTACTTAGATGTTGCAGTCCGGTTTTCCATTTTGCAAATTCTGAAGTTGGCACCTGATAATCGCGCTCGCCTTGCATTATCAATATGGGCATTTCAAGCCTCGAAGCCACCTCCACCTGATTGTAGTTACTTATAAAATTCCAGTACGAAGGCGGCAGATTTAGCATGGTTTCGTAGCGTGGAGTATCCAAGGGAAGATTTTCTTCCCGCAGGCGGTCGGCCTGTTGCCGGCTAAGTTCGATTAATTGCTTCATCCCATGTCTGTTGTCTGGATCTTGTATGGGAGCCAGGTACTCAAGTTGTTGTACAACCAAGTCGTACAACTTTCCGCTATTGCCACCCAAAATAATAATCCCTGCCAAATTTGGGGATTTTTGGGCAATCAATGGAGCAATCATTCCACCCAGGCTGTGACCCAGAACAAAAATTCTTTGTGTATCAATGCGATGATGCCTGCCCATGATTGCAGCAATCTTTAGGGCATCGCTACCTGTTTCCTCCCATGGAGTGATAGTGTTGATATTGATAGACGAAGGATGGCTTCGTGTTCGTTTCTCGTAGCGCACCACTGCCAAACCCTGAGATGCAAGTCCTTGGGCTAAGTCTCTAAAAGGCTTGTTGGGACCAATGGTTTGGTCTCTATCTTGTGGCCCGCTTCCATGCACCAAAATTACTACTGCAAAGGGGGCATTGCCTTTGGGCCAGGTGATTGTACCGGGCAATACAATGTCGCCCATATCAAACAAATATTCTTCTTCCAGAAAAAGCTCGGATATAGCGTAACTTGGCGGAGGGCTATAAGCCAATGGAGGCGCTTCAACTACTTGAAATCCCGCAATCTTGCTTTCTTGGTCGAATACAATCCTTAACGCAATTTGCCTTTGATGAAATTTTGCAACCACCAAAACGATGTGATGATTTTGGGTTTGTTGATGTACAAAGCGCGTTATCGATTGGAACTCTCCCAGATTTTGTTCCAACTGGAGCCAAACCCTATTGATATCAAATGCAGCCAAGGCTTCGTTCAGAGCATTGGAGTAAATGGTACGGTCTTGGTCAGCTGTGCCCTGCCTTAGGGATTCTACAAAGGTTGCTGCCAAAACCTCGTAATGTTGCTGATTGATTAAAGGTTGGGCATTGGCACTAAGGGCGTATATCGAAATACTGCACAAGCACAAAAATCTCATTAATACTTTAGCCATGGTTCTAACTGTATAGAATCGTTTAAAAATATATACTGTACCGTTCATAAATTTACTAATATTTGCTTCATTCCCTTTACTTTGTCATAGCATTTCACTTGAAAATTGAGTGCTACAGTCAGTGAAGCTGGTCGAGGCGACTTGTCTTGATTTAACACAAACAGCAAAACACATTCCTTGCAGCTTGCATTTCCACCAGCTTTTTCCTTCTTTTCCAAGGATTACGGTAAAGAAAAACCACAACAGGTTACAGCTATGCCAATTTATGGATGCAAAATCCGAATACGGGCATCCACAGCAATAATCCTATCAGGCGAACCCAGCAAGGGATTCAGGTCCATTTCGAAAATTTCGGGTGCTGCTTCGGCTAATGCCGATAAGCGCATAACTATATTGGCAAAAGTGTTTTCGCACACTCCATCTTTGCCGCGATATCCTTTAATGATTTTGTAGCTTCTTAAAGTTGTAATCATTTCCTGTGCTTCCTTATGGGAAACCGGAGAAAGCGTAGTATTCACATCCTTTAGAACCTCAATAAATATGCCGCCCATACCGCACAATATCAAATGCCCAAATCCTTCTTCGCGTTTAATGCCTGCAAACAATTCCACACCGGAAAGCATTGGCTGCAAAAGCACCGAAGTAGTTTCAGGAATCTGAATCATGCGTTCAAATTCTTGTTCCACTGCATCCAAACTTTTCACATTTAGCACCACACCGCCCACATCACTCTTATGCACTGGTCCCACTACCTTCATCACAAGCGGAAATCCAACTGTGATTGCAGCATTGAGTGCTTCGTCCTTACAGGTTGCCAAAGTCTCTGCTACACGGGGTATGCCGGCAGCATCTAAAACAGCCTGCACCTTTTCGGGTGAAAGGTAGCCCTGTGGCTCATTAGTTATTATTTGCCGAATGGTGTTAACATCTATATTTGGCAATTCACCGTAGTAGAGTGATGGCTTAGGAGAGCTATAAACCTTGCTTAATGCACGACCAAGCACAACCTCATCGGGGAAGTTGATTCGTCCCATCTGTATAAAGGCATCCACTTCTTCCTTGGCAGTGAGCGTGCTGGGTAGCACAGGAAAAATCGGTTTTCGGCAAGATTGCATCTTCTTGTCAAGCAATTGATACACATCATGCACAGGCGATAGACCCGGAGTACCGAAGATCACAACCATCCCATCAATTTCGTTGAAATGTTGGTCAACATAGTCAATAATAATGCCCAATTGATCTGCTGTACCTGTGGCTAAGAAATCTATGGGATTGGCAACCGAAGATCCGGGATGCAATAGGGCAAGCAATTCTGGGCTCTTGGTGTTTTGAATTGCCGGAACTTTCAATCCGCCCTCTGAAAGTGCGTCGGTAAGCATTACTGCCGGACCGCCGGCATGGGTGATTATAGCAATGTTGTTGCCTTTCAGTTCTTTGTGCATGAAGATTGATGCCACACTGATAAGGTCTTCGCGACCGTAGCATCGCACTATTCCTGCTTTCCTGAAAAGGGCATCCACAGCTACATCGCTGCTTGCCAATGCTCCGGTATGCGACGATGCTGCCCGGCTTCCGGCATCAGAACTGCCGGCTTTAATCGCTGCAATCTTGCACCCTTTTTTAATGAGAGAACTTGCATGTTTTAGCAACAAGCGGGGCTTATCTATGTTTTCGATGTACAGAAGTTTTACCGGCGCACTTATGCCATGCTCGTAACTTTCATCGAGGTACTGCAACACTTCCTCTACGCCCATTTGCGCGCTATTGCCCACTGAAAATACATTGGCAAAAGTAAGTCCCTTGGGTATGCCGGCTTCCATGATAAAGCAAGCTGTTGCCCCCGATCCCGAAATGAAATCGCAACCATTGGGGTCGAGTTTTGGGATGGGATATGTAAAGATGCTATGATGCTGGGGTGTAAGAATACCCACGCAATTGGGTCCGATAAGCGCACCGCCAACCCTATTTACAATATCAACCAACTTGTTTTCGAGCTGAGCCCCCGCTTCACTTTCCTCACTAAATCCAGCCGAAAGCACAATAAAAGCTTTTGCACCTTTCTTTTCTGTAAGAAACTCTACTGTGTCGGGCACAAACCGGGCTGCAATGGCAATTACTGCAAGGTCCACTTCAGGCAAATCGCTCAGATTCTGATAGCTTACGACTCCCTGAACCTCCGTTTCCTTTAAATTAAAAACCGAAAGTTTTCCTTTGTAACCTCCATCCAGAATATTTTTCAAGATTTTGCCGCCGGGTTTAGAAATGTCGTTCGAACCGCCTACTATCACAATGGACTTGGGGTTGAGTAGCTGTTGATTTATCATTTTTTGCCAATTTTTTTTTGCTAATGTACCATTTTTGCTTCACACCGTTTTTTATCATGAACAAAGAAATTTAGTGAAGGCAAAAGCTGATGGAGTTTTGCAAAAGATTAGCTGAGATTTTACTCAAATTCAACTAAGAAAACTTTTAATTCCACCATCAAACTCCTATTTCTTAGCTTTTTCGAATAGAGAGTAACTTCAAATCTCAATTATGGCGTTTGAAAATATTTTTATGTTTGTGTTACGAATGTTGAATTTTTTGGCTATTTCTTTTTTTCGCGTGC
>DMJL01000247.1 GCA_003451785.1 Bacteroidales bacterium | reverse complement strand
GGAGGCGCAAAAGGCCTTCGATGACGGTGAGGTACCCGTTGGTGCTGTGGTGGTGAGCAACCAATTGGTGATTGCCCGCGCCCACAATCTTACCGAAAGGCTCAACGATTCTACCGCCCATGCCGAAATGCTGGCTATCACTGCCGCAGAAAACTATTTGGGTGGAAAGTACCTATCCGATTGCACTTTGTTCGTAACCTTGGAACCTTGCCTTATGTGTGCAGGAGCCATACATTGGGCGCAATTGGGCAGAGTAGTTTGGGGAGCCGCCGATCCCAAACGAGGGTTTTCTGCTTACACACAGCATCCGTTTCACCCCAAAACTACAATCACCAAAAACTTTAAAGCAGCCGAATCAGCCGCACTGCTTACATCCTTTTTTAAAGACAAGCGCAAATAGCAACTTCCGATTTGTGATGTGTTTAGCGCAGATATTTTTCTTCCAATGCTCTGAATTCCGGAATATCGCGGTGCGCCCATTTGCCCAATACAACTCCATCCTTTAGCAGAAGCATTCCGGGGTTCGACCTAATCATGGTTTTCAATGCAACCGCATCAGACTGATAAAAACGGTAGGGCGTTTGATGATGGTGCCTAAAGGCATCAATGGCATCTTGCGATGAGCTTGTGAGTACAATCAACGAATATCCAGCCTGCTCAATCTGCTCTACAAGGGGATTTATTTTTTCTCTAAATGCTCGATAGCGTGTTTTGCTTAGGTCGTAGGCAACAACAATAAACTGAAATGAAGGATTCGCTACATATTGCTGCGTGAGGTCGTTCTGAAACTCATCGAGGATGATAAAATTATTGATGGGTGCGGGCACATAGGCGCTAATGACTTCAGTGCGCTGACTAACGAACTCCCATAGTGCAGCCCATTGGGGATCGTCCCATGGGTAATCATTGGCTGGATATTCTGCTAATTCGCCGGTTTCCCTGTTCCGAAAGGTTAGAAAAATATCAGAAACTTCTTGCTGCGACACCATTAGTGCTGCTATATTATTTCCAACTTTCCAAGGAAGAAAATCTATGATGGGAAGATTGCGCAGGCAATATACAGCCAACAAAAGGCTTAAAAGCGCTGCAACTACAATGGGTAGCCAGTCCTTTACAGGCGACCATACAGACCGGAACTCTTTGCGATAAGCAAACAGCAGGATTGACGCTACAGTAAGCACAATGTTTTTAAAAAATGTTGACCATCCATCCAAAGGTATAGCATCTCCAAAGCATCCGCATTGCATAACTTTATCTGTAAGGGCAAGGTACAGTGTAAGCGGCGTAAAAAAAGCCATAAATAAAAGACCTGCAAGTGCAGTATATTGCATTTTCACACCGATTATCACCCCCACTCCCACCATAACTTCGGCAATACTCAAGACGATGGAAATCGGCAAGGACAAATCATAAAGACCTTCCATGCCAAAGACCAAAAGGTAATCTTGCAATTTGTAGGTAAACCCCAATGGATCGATGAGCTTGAAAAATCCCGACAGAATAAAAACTACCCCAAAAACCACGCGAGCTACCCAAAGTACAATTTTCATGTTACAAGTAAAATTATTCAAATAAAAATCGGTTGGAATCTGCTTTTTGATTTTCATACCGATTTGTGCAGATTGCTTGCTATTGCAAAATTGCAACTTTTTTAAGAACTGGGGTGCAAAACTGTCAGTCTAAAATACCAATAGGCTTTCAGACATGATTCTGGCAAAATTGGGAATCGTGCTAAATTAAACCTAAGAAGAAATTTTGCTATTATTCCACAAAACCCATCTGACAACAAACCTCTCTTTAGAGAGTTGTTGCGATAATGAAGCAAAACCTTACAAAACCGCCGTTATCAGCCGTTAATGCAAGGTTAAATAAAGATTTTTGCAAATTAAAGCAAATGCACTCAGTAGCTTATACCGAAGAAGTATGCTGTAGTGTATTAGCGATCTACAATTTGCCCAACTATACGAAAAATGCTTGTGGGTTGGCTGGGGTCGTTGGAGGTAACTGTAACTGTCCTGTTTACACGCTGAGCACGGGGAGCCAGCCTAAACTCAATGGCGATAATTCCTTTTTGCCCCGGATTTACAGGCTCTTGGGGCCACGATACAACTCTGGTGCCGCAGCATGCCCTAACAGCACTAAGCGACAAGGGTGCATTGCCTGTATTGGTAAATTCAATGTTGTAGCTAAACGCGGGGAGTTGGTCAGAGAAAATTGTTCCCAAATCTATCCGCTCCAGTGTGAAATCTATTGCAGGACCATTAGCCCTGAGCATTACCGGACTCATAAGTACACCTGCAACCAAAGCCAGAACTACTAATAACTTTTTCATGTTTTTGAAGGTTTATATTTAACGCTAAATGTGTTATAAAATCCACAACTTAATGATTCTTTACCATATTGAGCAACCCACCAAAAGAGCGAAGAGCTTTATGCTCAATCCCTTAAACCATGCTTTCCTTCTTCGAATGCTACTTTTATAGGGTGTTGAATTAGAACAAAACCCAAACCAAAAATACAAAAATCTGACCAAACTCGATTTTCTTTTTAAAAACTGCTGTTTCTCATGATTATTGTGCAAAAAAAGAGACCTATCATCTTCTGAAAGGCCTCTTCCTATTTGTTCAATCGCTCAATGACAACGATTGATGCAATCAATGATGGTGGTAAGTGCTTCGTGCTTCAAAAAGTAGTAGGTGTTTTTACCACTTCTTCGCGAATCGAGTACACCTTTTGTTTTAAGGATACTCAAATGGTGTGATGCGGAGGCTTGCTCAATTTTGAGGGCTTTATAAAGATCCGTTACATTCATTTGCTCCTTTTTTTCCAAAAGACCAATAATGGCAATACGCATGGGGTGAGCAATTGCCCGTAGCTTGCTTGCTGCTTCTTCCAGTTTCTTGGGGTCAATTTTTTGAGTTGCCATGGAGTTTTATTTAGGTGTGTGTTTTAAAACAATAATCTGTAAATCAACCATTCAAAGGTAGTCAATATTTATAATATGTTTTAATATATCATAGATAACTACTTAGGTTATCCGAAATAAAACTTAAGACCAACCAATCATAAAAACGACCTAAAAGCAAATTAATCAAGAAATATCGTTCCTTGCATCGAAAAAGATTTAGTATTTTTTAACAGATATAGCAAATCCTGTCATTTCTTACAAGTCTTTGCCCAGAGAAACTCCCTATTCATTTGTGCTATAAATTCGACGGAAATACCTTTTGGGCAATCGAATTCGCAGGCGTAGGTATTGCTACAGAACCCAAAGCCAAGATCATCCATAGAGTCCACCATTTTTAGTACTCTTTCGTTGGCTTCTACTTTACCTTGTGGGAGCATAGCATACTGAGCCACTTTGGCCGCTACAAATAGCATTGCCGAAGAATTTTGGCAGGCTGCAACACAGGCACCACACCCTATGCAAACAGCAGCATCAAAAGCCTTGTCTGCAAGGGTTTTGCTTATCAAAATGCTGTTGGCTTCGGCAGCCGCACCTGTATCTATGTTAATAAAACCTCCTGCAATCAGTATCTTGTCGAATGCACTTCTATCCACCGAAAGGTCTTTTATGATTGGGAAGGCTTTCGATCTCCACGGCTCCACCACAATGGTGTCGCCATCCTTAAACTCTCGCATGTGCAATTCGCAGGTGGTGGTATGGGTTAGCGGCCCATGTGGGCGACCATTGATATAAAGCCCGCAGGCACCGCAAATACCCTCGCGGCAATCGTGCTCAAACACCACCGGTTCTTTGCCCGCCTCAATTAGCGTTTTGTTGAGGTAGTCGAGCATCTCTAAGAACGACATTTCAGGGGAAACACCTTTTAAAGTATAATTCTCGAACTTCCCCTTAATGGCAGTATTCTTCTGCCTCCATATTTTCAATGTAATATCCATGGTTGTTCTTGTTATGATTACAAAAAAATCAGGCGTAGCTTCTTTCTTTGAGTTCTACCGACTCAAACACTAAAGGCTCCTTGTGCATCACGGGTTTTTGACCGCTACCGGTAAATTGCCATGCGGCAACAAAGGCGTAGTCTCGGTCATTCCGCTGGGCTTCGCCTGTGGCGGTTTGATACTCCTCTCTGAAATGCGCCCCGCACGACTCGTTGCGCTCCAGCGCATCTTCTATCATCAACTTGCCTACTTCAAAGAAGTCGGCCACCCTGAGAGCTTTTTCCAATTCCTGGTTTACTTCCGTTGCACTTCCGGGCAATGCCAAATCGCTGTAAAACTCATTTTGCAATTCATCCAAGAGAGCCATACCCTTTTTAAGTCCTTCTTGGGAACGCACCATGCCACAATGATCCCAAAGAATTTTGCCCAATCTCTTATGGAACGAACTTGCTGTTTTACTTCCTTTAATGTTCATCAGCCGCTCTATGCGTTGTTGCGTTTCTATTTGGCTTTTTTCGAACTCAGGTGCTGCAACATTGGTTTTAGGCGTACGAATCTCGCCTGCAAGGTAATCGGAGATGGTATTTGGCAAAATAAAATAGCCATCGCCTGCGCATTGCAATAGGGAACTGGCTCCAAGGCGATTTGCACCGTGGTCGGAGAAGTTGCTTTCGCCAATGGCAAAAAGGCCATCAATGGTTGTCATCAAATTGTAGTCAACCCATAGACCACCCATAGTATAATGGCCAGCGGGATAAATACGCATGGGTTGTGTGTAGGGATCGTCTCCAGTAATTTTCTGATACATCTCGAACAGATTGCTGTATCGGGCCTCAATGGCAGCTTTTCCGAGTCGGGCAATAGAATCCTTAAAATCGAGATAAACTGAAAGACCTGTTTCGCCAACACCAAATCCGGCATCACACCTTTCTTTTGCTGCTCTCGAAGCCACATCGCGGGGTACCAAATTGCCAAAAGCCGGATAACGCCGCTCTAAGTAGTAGTCTCTTTCATGCTCCGGGATAGCGTTGGGATGTCGTTTGTCGCCTGCCTGCAATGGAACCCACACTCTGCCATCGTTGCGCAACGACTCCGACATGAGGGTCAACTTGCTTTGGTAATCGTTTAGTACCGGAATACTTGTAGGGTGAATCTGAATAAAGCTGGGATTGGCAAACATCGCGCCCTTTTTGTAGGCCGCCCAAGCAGCTGAAGCATTGCTGCCCAAAGCGAGAGTAGAAAGGTAAAAGACCGTGCCATAACCACCTGTGGCCAAAACTACGGCATGTGCCCCGTGGCGTTCTATTTGACCAGTAACAAGGTTTCGTACAATTATTCCACGAGCTTTGCCTCCAATCACCACCAAATCGAGCATATCTCGCCGTGGATACATCACAACGGTGCCTTTTGCAACCTGCCTGTTGAGCGAAGAATAGGCACCTAACAAGCATTGCTGGCCTGTTTGTCCCTTTGCATAGAAAGTACGAGATACCTGCACCCCACCAAAGGAGCGATTGTCCAAAGTGCCGCCATAGTCCCTGGCAAAGGGCACACCCAATGCCGTGAGGTGGTCAATCACTTGATTGCTCACCTCGGCTGCACGGTAAACATTTGCTTCGCGTGCGCGGTAATCACCGCCCTTGAGCATATCCAAAAACAGGCGATAAACAGAATCGCCATCGTTCTTGTAGTTTTTTGCTGCACTGATGCCCCCTTGGGCTGCAACGGAATGCGCGCGACGGGGCGAATCCTGAAAACAGAACACTTTTACATTGTAGCCAAGCTCGCCAAGGGCACCGGCGGCTGAGGCACCCGCAAGACCACTGCCAACAACAATAATCTCCAACTTTTTTTTGTTGGCCGGATTCACTAACTTAAGGGCATCTTTATGACGACTCCATTTTTCTGCCAAGGGACCTTGGGGAATTTTTGCATCGAGTTGTATCATGGCTGTATCAGATTTGAAAACTTATCCATTAATAAAAAAACAAAAAATAAATGGGAATAACGCTAAAGCCAATACCTATTGCTATGGCATAAATAGCACCGGCTATTCTCACCCATGGAGAATACTTGGAATGGTGCAGACCGAAGGTTTGAAAAGCAGACTGAAAACCATGGAACAGATGAAACGAAAGGAAAATAAACGACACAATATATGCAATGGACACAGCAGGTTGCTGAAAGAGATAAACCGACATTGAATAGAAATCGCTCTCGCTTAGCGCATTTGGGGGAAGTGGCACCAACCCGATTTTAACAAAAAAGAAATGGTAAAAATGCATTAACAAAAAAAGAAAAATGATAATCCCTGTATGCATCATAAACTTCGAAAACGGAGATGTCCCACTGCTTTGCGCTACGAGGTATCCTACAGGTCGAGCCTTTCTGTTGCGAAACCAAACTATCACCCCAAGCAGAATATGGATAATGAAGCCCGCAAAGAGCACATATTCCATCACTTTTATAAATGGGTTGGTTAGGAGAAACTCAACTGCCTTGTCGAAATCGGCGCGGTCGCCGGTGAGCATAAGCAAGTTGGTAGATAGATGTACCACCAGAAACATCATTAGGAAAGCACCGGCAAGTGCCACAATGTATTTATGGCTGAGTGATGAGAGTTTTATGCCAATAAATTTCATGTCTATGAATGTTTTTTTGAATTAAATGAGTCTTCCACAGCGTTGTAATAAAAATATTTTTTTAAGCTATCTAAAGTATGCTAATTTATCGTACTTTTTGTTTTGGTTGAAAACTTTATCACAACAAATTTTTGCGATTTTTTTTATGACTTTTTCGAAATTCGGAACATCTCATATCCTACAATTATCCATAATTTTAAACGCTGAAAAAACCATTGCATTTTGGGCTTTTTCATTAGTATTGCATTGCGCTCGAATAATTCAAATATATTTAAAATGTGTTGTTTGTGAACGCACTGCGTTTTTTATAATGCCTTATTTTGAACCAAAGCACCCACTGTCAATTATAAATTCATGAAATCCCATTCGCTAAGCAGCAGTTTTTTTTCTGTGAATCGCAAGAACTTTATCGGTCGGATGCAGCCGGGATCGGTAGCTTTTCTTTTGTCGAACGATGAACAACCTCGCAGCAGCGACCAGGTATTTCCGTTTCGTCAGAATCCGGATTTTTTCTATCTCACCGGCATTGACCAAGAGAAGAGCTTTTTGATGCTGTTTCCAGACTGCCCCAATCCCGCACTTAGGGAAGTGCTTTTTGTGTTGGAAACCAACGAGCATATCGCAGTTTGGGAAGGTGCCAAATACTCGAAGCCGCAAGCTACAGAAGTATCGGGAATAGCAAGGGTGGAATGGCTTGCAGGAATAGAACCGGCCATCAAGGAAGCAATGATGTATGCCCAATATGTTTATCTGGGAACGATAGAGAACAATAGGTATCCGGGCGAGGCAAATTATCGAAGTCTGAGGTTTGCCCACGACCTGCGAAACCGCTATCCATTGCACAATTATCAGAGGGCAACGCCTATCCTAACCGCATTACGACTAATAAAATCTCCCCAAGAGCTGGAAGTTTTGCAACAGGCAATAGGAATCACAGCAAATGCCTTCAAGAGAGTATTGCAAATGGTGAAGCCGGGCGTTGGTGAGTACGAAATAGAGGCAGAACTCATTCATGAGTACATCCACAGCAAGGCAACTGGGCACTCGTTTCATCCCATTGTAGCATCCGGAGCCGATGCGTGCATTTTGCACTATATTGCCAACAACAAAATTTGCCGCGATGGCGATTTACTGCTTCTCGATACGGGTGCTGAATATAGCAACTATGCAGGCGATTTATCTAGAACCATTCCCATAAACGGCCGATTCTCACCAAGGCAAAAGCAAGTGTATAATGCATGCCTTAGAGTAATGCGATTTGCCACACAATTGTTGGTTCCGGGAAGATGTTTGGACTCGTACCAGAAAGAGGTAATGCCGGTGATGGCAGATGAATTGGCGGGGTTAGGATTGATTGCAGTGCGAAACAGCGAAAACGAAGAAGCCGTATTATCAGCTGCCAAAAAATATTTCCCGCACAGCACTTCGCATTTTTTAGGTCTCGATGTGCACGATGAAGGTCATAAGTTTGAAGTGTTTAAGCCCGGAATGGTACTCACTTGCGAACCGGGAATTTATATCCCCGAAGAAGGAATTGGTGTAAGAATTGAGAACAACATACTCATCACCGAAGACAAGCCTATAGACCTTACTGCTTTCATTGCTGTTGAAGCCGATGAAATTGAAGATTTGATGCTGGGTGCAAGGTAATTGCATGACCATAAAATGCTTAGCATGAATTATTTATAACGAATCATAAAAACATTAAAACCCAATCCATTATGTTTGATGCTAACACCTA
>DMJL01000215.1 GCA_003451785.1 Bacteroidales bacterium | reverse complement strand
TTGTATCTGGCTAGGGTAAATCAGAATTTGGGGTCCCTTTTTTACCATCAGGGCAATTTTGCGGCATCGGCCAGAGCAACTTCTGTGGCTGCCGAATTGTATAAAAAGTTGGGCAATACATTGGGGATGGCCAGCACTCATCTGCTCTTAGGTAATTTGGTTGCCGATGCCGGGCAACCGGAGAGGGCATTGGAGCACTATAGAATTGCATTGAAAGGCTTTGAAGAGACCAACCATCCCTCCGGCAAATACAATTCTCTGCTAAACATCGGCACTACTTTTCATGATCTCAGGAAATTTGAAGAGGCGAAAGACTATTTTAACAGAGCAAACGCAATGGCAGTATCGCTCGACGATCCTGATGCAATAGCACGCACACTGCACAATATTGGACTGAGCTATCTTTTAATGGATAGATCGCAACATTCTTTGCAATTCTTCTATCGCGCCATAGATGTAGCTCGCAACAATGGCTTGCAATTACAACAGGCACATACTTTTGGCAGCTTAGCCAGGGCTTACAATAATCTTGGCAGGCATCAGCAAGCCATTCGTGCGGCCAACCAAAGTCTGGAGTTGGCAGTAGAAAACGGGATGGTAAGTGCACAAGTAACCGCTTACCGCAATCTTTTTATTGCAAACCAGAGTATGGGCAATTGGCGACAGGCATTGGAGCATCATACGCATTACAAGCTTTTGAGCGACAGTGTGAATAGAATGGAATCCAAAGTAGCTATAGCGCGTATCGAAACGCAGTTTCAAAACAGGCAATTAGAAGAACAGCTATCTGTGAAAGAATTCGAGTTGGAGAATCAGCGATTAGAATTACAAGAGAAAAATCTCAGATTACAACTTGAGAGAACCCAGAAAATCTTAATAGCTACCGGATTTGTTGCTGTTTTGGTGATTCTTGCATTTGTGCAGGCAAGCAGCCGCAAGCGCAAACAGCTAAACAACATGCTGATAGAGCAAAATGCTATCACAGAAGAGGCCAACGAAGCATTAAAAAGAAAAAACACAGAAATAGCATCGCAAAGCGATAAAATCAACAAGCAGAAAACAATTATCGAAGAAAAGAACCTTGCGCTGGTATCGAGCATCAATTATGCTTTGACCATTCAAAAATCTATGATGCCCAATGCAGAGCAACTCGATGCCATGCTGGGTGAGTGTTTTGTGTTTTTTCAGCCCAAAGAAATAGTTAGTGGAGATTTTTACTGGGTGGGAAAACTTCGCAACAAAATACTTCTGGTAGTAGGCGATTGTGCGGGTCATGGTGTACCCGGAGCATTTATCAGCATAAAAGTATTGTCGTATCTCAACGATTTTCTCATGCTAAAAGGAGATGAAACAACCGGAACCCTTCTCAACAACTTTCGCACCTACATAGCGGAATCTCTCAACCAAGCCAACGCACCTCGACATAAGCACGAGATAGTAGAAATGGCTATTGTAGCTATTGACCGAGACAAGGGAGATATTGAGTTTAGTGGCGCTAGGCTGCCTTTGGTGATTTCGTCCAATTCGCCCGTGTTGCTCAACGGCGTTAGAATGCAGCCAGAAACAGGCATTTGCTATCGCATAAAACCCGACCCAATGGCATTGGTATATTCCGAAGCCCCTAAACCATTCACAACACAAAAAGTAAAAGTTGAAAAAGGCAGCATGATTTATTTGGCTACCGATGGCTTTGCCGACCAGTTTGGCGGCACCAATGGCGATAGGTTTACTTACCAAAGATTGTACAATTTGCTTTCCGATCATTTTTCGTTAGAAACTTCTATTCAGAAGAATGCATTAATCAGGAAATCGGCTTCTTGGAGAAACGGTCATACGCAAATTGACGATATTACCATTGTAGGAGCTAGGATTTAGGAAGTAATTTGCAGAATCCAATTTCTCTAAGGATTGATGCTATTTTCAATCAATTTTTTGGGATTTAAACCATTTTCCAATTTTTTCTCTAATGATTCGATTTCCAGCACGGGAGATTTATGTGGGTAATAAGCCTTTGGGTGGTCGCAATCCTATAAGATTGCAATCTATGACCAATACCGACACGCGAGATGTGGAGGCAACCGTGGCGCAAACAATCCGAATTTTTGAAGCCGGTGCCGATTATGTGCGTATTAGCGTTCCTAATAGCGAGAGTGCATCAGTTTTGCCCTCTATAAGGAAAAAGGTTTCAAATGCAAGGTTTGATTATCCATTGATTGCGGATATTCATTTCAAGCCCGAGTTGGCATTGATTGCAGCCCGATATTTTGAAGCCGTGCGCATCAATCCGGGCAATTACACAGGAATGCCTAGCAAAAATCAAATTGAATGGTCAGAAAGCCAGTATCAGTCGGAGCTTGATGAGATGCGAAACAACCTGAAGCCTTTGCTGAAAACCTGCAAAGAATATGGGCGAGCCATACGAATAGGAACAAACTTTGGCTCGCTCTCCAAAAGGGTTATCTCGCGCCTGGGCAATACACCCGAGGCAATGGTGGTGTCCACGCTGGAATTTTTGCAAGCATTCGAAAGTCTTGGATTCACCGATACCGCCATTTCATTGAAAGCAAGCAATCCTATTATCACTATCAAGGCTTATTTGTTGATGGTAGAAAGAATGCAACAAATGGGCATGGCTTACCCTCTGCATGTGGGGGTAACAGAGGCCGGTGAAGGAGAAGACGGCAGGATAAAATCTGCCTTGGGAATTAGCACCTTGTTGCAAATGGGAATTGGCGATACTATACGAGTAAGCCTATCTGAAGCTCCGGAGGAAGAGATTCCGGTTGCTCGCAAAATTGCTGAGCCATTCCAAAACCTGTTTACAAATACCCCAAGAGAAGGTGAAGTGTATCGCATACCTATAATTAACTTCAATCCACCTAATCCTCCGCCAATACCCTACAACTTGAAGGCAGTTGTACTTTCTGACCAAGAAGATGCATCTTGCGACTTTGTTTTGCTAAAAAACACCAAAGAATTTGGCAACGCAGAAAAAGATGAAAACTGCTTCACCCAAGCGAAACACAAAGCCACAGGTGAGATTTTCCCTGTTTTTTCTGTGCAGGCATTATCAAACCCATCAACGATATTTGATGCTCAATGGAATTTCCTTTGGATAGACTTTGATAACGATCTACCAAAGCTGGAAACTCTCAAAAATGTACCCGGGTTGATACTCATTTTTGAAACCAAGTGCAATAATTTAACTAACGCTATCGAGCAATTGAGAGAACACCTATTTCGATTGGAGCTAAATCCAGTTTTAGTGGTCTATCAAAGATTGATACATCGATCAGAAGAGGATGTTTTGCTCACCGCAGTGGAAAAGACAAGTCTTCTTTTGTTGCAAAGAAAAATACACGGGTTGATCTTTCGGGCTCCGGTCATTGCTACACCATCGTTGGCCGGTAAAATGGTATTTGGATTGCTGCAGGCAACCGGCATTAGAATCACACGCAATGAGTACATTTCATGCCCAACCTGCTCGAGAACATCTTTCGATTTGGTAGCCATTAGTAAGAAAGTAAAGGAAATTACGCAGCATATTTCTGGTCTAAAGATTGCTGTAATGGGATGCGTGGTAAACGGACCCGGAGAAATGGCCGATGCCGATTTTGGCATTTTAGGAGCTGGACCTGGCAAAGTGCATTTGTATAAGGGCCTCACGCCAATAAAAAGAAACCTTACTGAGTTGCAGGCATTGGATGCGCTGGCAAAACTCATAGAGAGCCAAGAATCAGCACACATACCGAAAAACGAATAGAAATATTTTGAATAACATAAAAGGCAGTACCTTTGCCTTTACAAATAACAATTTTTTCTCAAATGAATATCCTAATTGCGGGCGACAGCGATCTTGCCGTTTATTTATCGCAACTGCTTGCAAACGAAAAACATAATGTAACGGTAATTTCGAAAAACAAAGAGCTTTTGAAGATTCTTGAAGCGAATACCGACCTTATGACCCATTATGGCGATAGTACTTCGGTTGAAACACTCCAAGAAGTTATCAAAAAGAAATTCGATCTTCTACTCAGCCTGCATGTAGATGGCAGGCTCAACCTGCTTACATGCATCATCGCAAAGAAATTGGGCGTAAAAAAGTGTATTGCAAAATCCCACGAAGAGGAAGCACTCAGTACCGAATACAAGGAGTTTTGCAAAGATTTTGGCGTTGATTTTGTGGTATCGCCAGAGAAGATTGCATCAAAGGAGATTGTGAATCTGCTGAAGAACACTGCGGCAACAGAAATATTTGATTTCTCCGATGGGCAACTATCGCTCATGTTGGTGCGATTAGAAAAACACGCTCCCGTAATTGGCAAATCGTTGAATGAGATTGCCAAGGAGCATGATTATTTAAACTTCAGGGCTGTGGCTATCCACAGAATGTCGAAAGCCATTATACCCAGAGGTGCTGACAGATTTGCAGAAGACGACCTTGCGTATGTTATTTCCAAGCCTGAAGGAGTACCCAGGCTATTGGAATTGGGTGGTAAATTCCCGTTTGAAATCAAAAAGATAATGATTGCGGGAGGTGGCACTATTGGCAGACTTACTGCAAGTGCATTGGAAAAGAGCCTAAAGGTTACCTTAGTGGATATGAACCACGAACGATGTGAAGAACTTTCGGAATACCTGTCGCACACATTGGTAATAAATGGAGATATACGGAATACTTCGGTGCTTCAGCAGGAGAGTTTAAAAGGGATGGATGCCTATGTGGCTGTAACCAACGATACAGAAACCAACATACTCACCTGCCTTATTGCCCGTAAATTGGGCGTAAAGAAAACCATAGCTCTGGTGGAAAACTTAGAGTTTATCGGCATTTCGCAAAGCATTGGCATTGACACTATTATCAACAAAAAGCTGGCTACTGCAAGTTATATCATCAGATTCACCATGACCTCGGAGGTGGTATCCACTAAATGTCTAACAGGAATAGATGCCGAAGTATTTGAGTTTATTGCCAAGGCAGATAGCCAGGTTGTAAGAAAACCCCTCAACAAATTGAACTTCCCCGACAAGGCTATCATTGGCGGAATTATAAGGAATGGGGAAGGCATTATAGCCTCAGGGGCTATGCAAATTGCCGAAGGCGATCGGGTGGTGGTTTTTGCATTACCTCAAGCTTTCCACCTGATTGATAAGATGTTCAGAGCATAACCCATAAGCATATTTTGTATGTCGTCTTGGTCGGAGATAAACCTTCGCATGATTATAAAATTCATCGGAATACTTCTGATGATAGTTACGCCATTTATGGCCGTTTCTGCCATTTGGTCTGTTTTGTATGATGAGCATCATGCTCTTAGAGCCATTCTTATCTCTTCGGGCATCACTTTTTTTGTCGGCTTCATAGCGGTAATGTTTACCCGAAAGCACGATCATAAAAACATTGGCAAAAAAGAAGGGTATATAATTGTAGCCCTAACATGGGTCTGCACTTCGATTTTTGGAGCTTTGCCTTTCTATTTCTATGGAGTTTTCCCAACTTATACCGATGCTTTCTTCGAGACCATGTCGGGTTTCACTACCACTGGTGCAAGCGTGATGCAGGATATTGAGGCGGTATCTAAGGGAATACTATTTTGGCGCAGTATTACCCAATGGCTTGGCGGAATGGGTATAATTGTTTTAACGCTTGCTATTTTGCCGTTGCTTGGCATAGGAGGCATGAGGCTTTTTATTGCCGAAGCTCCTGAAACTACTACCCAAAGGCTTCACCCACGAATCACCGAAACTGCTAAAAGACTCTGGGGAATTTATGCTGTTTTTACATTAGCGCAAACGCTATTGCTCATGTCGGGTGGTCTGAGTTTCTTTGATGCCCTGAATCATGCTTTCACCACCATGTCGTCGGGTGGGTTTTCTACCTTCAACGATAGCGTTGCCGGATTTTCAGCGTTCAATCAATATATTGTAATCTTCTTTATGATTCTGGCAGGCATCAATTACTCCTTGCACTATTATGCAATAAAAGGTCAGTTTCAGAAAATAAAAAGCAACGAAGAGATTAGGATGTACTTGCTTCTGATTGCAGGAGCAACTATTCTGATTGCCTTAGCTTTGTTTTTTGGGGGCGAAGCAAGATTTGAAAGTTCCTTTCGCGACAGTCTATTTCAGGTAGTTTCTATCATAACCACCACGGGATTCGTTTCTGCAAATTATCTGGCATGGGCAGAGCCTTTGTGGGTACTTCTGTTTCTGCTAATGTTTGCGGGAGGCTGTATCGGCTCAACCGCAGGTGGAATAAAAATCGTGAGGCATTTAATTCTTATTAAAAACATCAGGCTCGAGTTCAGACGCTTGGTGCATCCTTTGGCAGTAGTACCCATTAAACTCAATGGCAAAGCATTGCCATTGGACATCATCTACAATTTTCTTGCCTTTTTTATCATCTATGTTTTGGCCATTATTGTGGGACTCATGGCGCTTGTAGCAATGGGGGTAGATTTTGAGTCGTCGTTGGGTGCAGTTGTTACCTCCATTGGAAATGTAGGTCCCGGAATTGGCAGCGTAGGCCCTGTGGATAATTTTGCACATATCCCCTTGGCGGGGAAATGGGTGCTTAGCTTCCTGATGCTCATAGGGCGATTAGAACTTTTTACAATACTCATTTTGCTATCGCCATCCTTCTATCGCAACTAAAAGTTTTGCACATACACTATAGCCCAATACTTTGGGTTTTGATAGTTCTCATTTATTAACATGATAAGTTTTTGCATTCCAATTTATAATTTCGATGTGCGGCCGTTAGTTATGGGGTTGCACAAGCAATTGTGCTTAGAAAACACAGAATGTGAAATTATACTGATAGATGATGCAAGCACACCGGAATATAGTGCGCCAAACAACCAACTCGCCGAATTAAAGTGGGTGAAATACAGAATATTGCCCGAAAACATTGGCAGAAGCCGAATACGCAATCTTTTGGCTATCGAAGCTCGGTTCCCCTACTTAGTTTTTTTGGACTGCGATTCGGAATTGCCCGACAATCTATTTGTAAAGAGATACCTTCAGCAGTTGCCTTTTGACGGGGTAGTCTGCGGAGGGCGTAGTTATTCAGGCAAATCACCAGGCGATAATTACATCCTACATTGGCGATATGGCATAAACAGAGAAACCACAAATGCAGCTCAAAGAAGCCACAGACAATACCATTCGTTTATGAGCAACAATTTCATGGTTGCTCGCAATGTTTTGCTAAACCATGCATTCAACGAACAACTTACTGGTTACGGCCATGAGGATACTCTGTTTGGATATGAATTGAAGAAAAACTTTATACCCATACTTCATATCGAAAACCCGCTTCTGCATAAAGGATTGGACACAAACCGAGAGTTTCTTCTGAAAACCATAGAAGGAATTAAGAATTTAGCGTTTATTTACAACAACTTGCAATCGGGAAAAGAATTTGCAAAAACGAGTAAGTTACTTGCCTTGTACATCCATTTGCGCCATTGGAAACTCACCGGAGTAGTTGCACTACTATTTCGATGGCTGAAAAACCCGATTGAGCAAAACCTATTGGGAAGAAATCCGAATCTACTATTGTTAGATTTTTACAAACTGGGGATACTTATTCATCACAACCAAGCAAATTGAAGTCCGGTACACGCTAAAAGGGCGAGTTCTAGCACTTCTGAGAGCTATCCTACCCAAACTGAATAACATATTGTTTTTATACGCAATTAACAGGTGCTTTCTACCACCAAAACCTGTTGACAATCAGTTCATTTTCCCATTACTAAAACTCATCGGGTTCATCTTGTTTTGCTCGCTTCATAAAAGGTAGATAGGCAGCAATAAGCACCATAGCCAATGCTATGAGATACCAAACATCTGCAAAGGCAAACATTGCACCCTGTCGGGCAATTTGTTCGTACGCGGCAGCAATTGCAAGGTCGGGATTGGCAGCGATAGCATTGAGTACGGCATGATTGTAAGGTGTAACTGCATTGGCTAAGTGTATGGAGTTTACATCTATACGGTGCATTAGCAAAATGGTAACCACCGAAAGGGAAACCCCTCCGCTCATAACAATCAAATAACTATTGAGTACCGAGGCAGCCGCCATATCGCTCCGCTTGATGGTGGCAAAAATTGCCACATACAATGGTGTAGAAACTATTGCCATACCTGCACCCATTATAATTCCAACTATCAAGATGGTTTCCATGCTGCTGTGCAAATTCAATTCGGTTGAAAGCATTAACGAATAAACACAAATAGGCAAACCTACAACCACAAGCCAACGGGGATTGATTTTATCGGTGAGAAAACCTGAAATCAGTGTAAAAATCAACATACTGCCACCCAATACCGCTTGGTAAATACCCGATTGCAAAACAGTAAACCCCAGTATCCATTGTAAGTAGAAAACCTTTAGCATAAGTGCCCCATACAATGTGCCCATTAGCAGAATGTTGGCAAAATTGCCCATCAGGAAAGCAAAATCTTTAAGAAGTCCCAAATGCAGAACGGTTTTGTCTTTTGTGGCAATCAATACCACCAAATAGATAAATAGGGATGCAACAGCAACAACAAAAAGAGCAAGTATCAAATTGGAATCGAACCATTGGAAATGTTGCCCTCTATCGAGAAACAACTGTAGGCTTCCAGTGCCTAAAGCAAGCAATGAGAAGGCAATCCAATTTACCCTTATGGTTTCGCCTGAAGGTTTGATGTTGGGCAAAAGCGATTTTACGGCAAAGAGAGAAACAAGTCCTAAAATCACATTCATGTGAAAAAT
>DMJL01000107.1 GCA_003451785.1 Bacteroidales bacterium | reverse complement strand
GTTGGCTGGCAAAGACTCAAGCAGCAAAGGGGCTGTTTGAAAAGCTATCCGTACAGCCATAAGAAAACCTTCAAATTTTTTCAGATTGAACCAGGCTGCCAAGCCGGGGTTTCGTAGGGAAGTTCCCAAAAACTTAAACCCCGTGATAACCACTATCGCCCTAAGTACCATCTCTGCCCCAATCATTAGTCCGCCTATATTGAAAATCCCTTGTGCATCCCTACCAAGCAAGAATCCAGAAAGACCCACCATAATTAGCATACCAATCCAGAAGGCAGGCTTCCGCAATACGCCCCCATAAATGCTTTTGTTAAAAATTCCTATTATTATAAACAAGCCTATTACCGAAACAGCCGACCAAAGGAGTGGCATTTTGAATATTAACAATAATATCCCAACAACAATAAGCAAAATAAGAAAAGGCTGCAGTAATACCCATAGATTTCGTTCGGTAGCAATGGCACTACGGGGTTGTTTGGGGACTTCTTGGGGAAATTTCCAAAATGTGGTATTCTGGTTTTTTGTTTTCTTCGAAATATAAATTCCGGCTAAGGCTGCCACTGCTCCACCAATGAAGAATATACCACCCAATACCCAAAGGGGAGTATAATAACCAATGAAAACCAGCCCGGTGTTTCTTTCTAACAGATTTACTAAGCTCTGGTACAGATCAATCAATGTTGCACCATAAAGCAACAAGGCCGTAAGCAATCTCTGAGCTAAATTCCACAACATTGCCAGACCTCCGCCAATGAGATACGATGGCAGGGTTCGTCCACCAATGGTTACTGCAATGTGCATCAACACGGCTTGCATGGTTATAGCCAACATAGGACCGAAAATTGCATGGCTAGGCGACAGAGTTTTCAATGCTGCACAAATAAGTCCTGCTCTCCAAATAAGCCCCCGCTCAGGCCAAAGTCTGTGCCCGACTATCATGAGCATAATGCCTATTCCTGTGAGAAGATTGCTGCTGAATGGAATTCTGAAACTATGCAGAAATGTACCCAACACTATTTCAGATGCTCCCCAAATACTGCCCAATACGGCTGCTTTTAGCCAAACCTCTTGCTTTTTGTTCATTCAGATTTCCCCAAAATAGATACGGTATTCAATTTCTCAATGTTAATGAAAGCAAAAGTCAGAATATTGACTATTAAATCCAAACATATTTTGGGTTATTTGTAAAGGCTATTCTGAAGCAACGGTATTTAATTTGGTAATCCTTTAAATTTTGAGTATTGCACAATTCAACCTTTATACAATTTAGTAAGCAAAATTTGATTGCCGTAAATTTCATGTTGTTGAGCTAAATATTATTGTGATTAATTTAATTATTTTTTAATATCTTTTGAATAAATTGCAAGACTTTTCCTGCATCCTCCTACCCACCACTTGCACCATCTTGCCAATTCCCTTAATTTTACATCGTCAATCCAACTCAAATTCAGAATGGCAAAGAACCCTAAACCCACCTACGGCAATATTGTATATTCGACCAACAAAGAGCTAAACTTTCAATTGCAGCCTCAGGAAGTTGAAACCCTCCCGCCGGCTAATCAAAAATTGCAGGTGCAGATAAGTAAAAAGGGCAGAGGAGGCAAAACGGCTACCGTTGTTATGGGGTTTGTGGGTTCGGAGAAAGACCTCGATGCTTTGGGGAAGCACCTTAGACAAAAATGCGGAGTGGGTGGCTCAGCCAAAGACGGAGAAATCATTCTGCAGGGCGATTTGCGCGACAAAGCCGTTGAAATACTACTAAAGGATGGATACCGAGCCAAGAGGATTTAGGTAGTAATTACTCTTATCCATACCCAAAAGCATTTTGAGTGTTTTTGAATTAATTCTCCATCACAAATTGGTTCTACTTTGATAATTAGGAGCGATCATTTCCACTGAGTTTAGCTGGAATTATAGTTTTTGAAAACGGAAATTTGAATTTTAAAATGAATGCCATTAGCCGAAGATTATTAACACCGATTATCTCCCTTTTGCCGGTTGCAATACCAATTAATTAGGGGCAAATAGATTTCATAAGTTTGAAAAAATAGGTTTTTTTCATCTTAGTGCAAAAATGTTCCTTAGCTTCTATTACCTTATTTTAATCGCTAATATCCTGACAACAATAAAGTTCAAAAATAATTGATGCCGATTTTCTACTAAGGTTTGAAAAATACCGAAGTAATTATTTGGTTAGTTAGATTTCAGGCCTTAAGCCCATTGTTGTTGAAGTTTCGGTTGCCCCGCTCTAAAGGTCAGACTTATGGCGACGAATTTAAATTATTATTCACTCAAAATGATATGCTTGACTTCGGCACTTCGGCGGCACTCAGAGGAACCTTCGCTTAGTGGTAGCACTTCGTCTAACATGACATTTGGCTTAGCATTTTGTTAAATGTTATTAGCCTTGTTTGCCAATCTCCCTTTGGATGGGTTGGGGAAAGATGATGTAAATTGATTCGCTAACTAAAATTAATAATACAGATTGAAATTTTCGACTGGTGGTTTGGTAGTTTTAGGAGTGCGTGATGCAGTTTTGTTCCCCGACGAAACGCCCAAGCGGGCGAAATTGCTCAACAGTTGCAGTTACACCCCGCTTGATCTACACCCTGTATTGTAACCAATGGGTTTTATATAAGTAGGAATTCAACTTCTCTCTTTAAATTAGGGAGGTGTCTTACAATTGTGCCCCAAATAATCTCATTGTCAATTTTGTCATAACCGTGAATTACACGATTTCTCATATTGATAATTTGCTTTTTGCTCGAAATTTCAATTGTTGTGTCAATCTTTTCAATTCGGCTCATTGCTTCACCGATAATTTCAAACTCTCTTTCAACCGCTCTTCTAAGCATTTTATCGGTAATGTAGATGTTGAATTCTCTTTTTCCATCAAGATAATTTTCAATCGATTCGATTGATTCTTTTATGTCGTAAAGAAATTTTCTAACCTCAAGCTTCATAAATTGGAGTCTTGGTTTGATTTATTGATTCAATAAAATATGGATTTCCCAATGATTTGTCTGTAATTAAGTCAACGGGGCGCTTAAATATATTTTCAAATTTTTCAACTAATTCAAAATAAGTATCAGCATAATCTCCGTAATCCATTGGTTTCAATGAAATTAATAAGTCTATGTCGCTGTGGTCATTAAACTTTTCGGTACATACAGAACCAAATGCATATAATGATTTAACAGGGTATTTTAAGCACACTGCTTTCAAATTCTCAATATTGTCTATCAAAATTCTATGCATAACAAATTATTTGTCCTTACAAAAATAGTTTTTTTATGAATGATATACATGGCGTCTCTTTTACAATTGGTTGCAACTGACATCCAAGCACCTTCCAATCTGCTGTTTTTGGCAAAACCACAACAAAAAAGGGTCTGCCAATGATTGCAGACCCTTTTACAGAAATTACCCTGAAGATTTACAGGTTTTCGTATTCTTTAAGGATTTCCTTCACATTATCAATGGTTACTCTACCGTAGGTTTTTTCTCCAACCATGATTAGTGGTGCAAGTCCGCAAGCTCCAACGCATCTAAGGCAAGTGATAGAGAACTTACCATCGGGTGTAGTCTCTCCCACCGGAACTTTCAAGATTCGCTTTAATTCATCCAATATCTTTTCTGCACCCCTAACATAACATGCAGTACCTGTGCAAATACTGATAGGGAAACGCCCCTTGGGCAACATGGAAAAGAACGAATAAAATGTAACAACGCCATAGACTTTGGCTACGGATATATTCAGCCCACGGGCAACTTCTTCCTGAACCTCAGCCGGCAGGTAGCCAAAATGCTCCTGCGATTTGTGCAAAACATTGATTAATTCCCCCGGTTGGTTTTCGAACGAATCGCAAATCTCCCTGATTTTCTGCACATCTTTTTCCTTGAGTCTAACTTTAATTGATGTCATTATAGAAAAATTTTTTGGTTACTAATAATTGTGCTTTCAGGCCATTAATCAATATCAATGTGCTTAGTTGTTTTTTCAAAATAATGGGTGTGCAGCAAGTAATGCGCTTTGTCGCTCATGGGTTTACCCAAAAACTCTTCGTAAAGTTTAATGATATATGGGTTCTCATGGCTTTTGCGCAATGCTTTGTTGGTGTCTTCACTATAGATTGCTTTTTGACGGGCTTTAATAACACCCGATTTTCCATGATGCAAAGGTTGTCCACCACCACCAATACAGCCTCCAGGGCATGCCATAATCTCTATTGCGTGGTATTTGCTCTTACCTGCCCTTACTTCATCCAATAGTTTTCGGGCATTACCCAGACCATGGGCAATTCCGATTTTTATTTCGGTGCCACCAAAATCTACCGATGCTCCTCTAATTCCTTCAAGACCGCGCAACTGCTCGAAATCCACTTTTTCCAAAGTGTCTCCGGTATGCAATTCGTAAGCGGTGCGCACAGCAGCCTCAATTACACCACCAGTAGTGCCAAAAATCACTCCGGCACCAGTAGATTCGCCCAATGGCTTATCAAAATCTTCATCGGGTAGCGTATGAAAGTCTAAGTTGGCTCCTTTGATTAGGGAAGCTAATTCCCTTGTAGAGATTGAGAAGTCCACATCGGGGTTTCCATCTGTTTTGAATTCGGGTCTCGATGCTTCGTATTTCTTGGCTACACATGGCATCACCGAAACTACAACCAAGTCTTTTCTGTTGGTTTGGATTTTGTCAGCAAAATA
>DMJL01000273.1 GCA_003451785.1 Bacteroidales bacterium | reverse complement strand
CTGAAATTGAGCAATTGCCTCATAAGGTCAACCACTTTATTTTGCTCCGGAGTTCTTCCTTGGGGTGTGAAAGCACTTACTGTATCACATGGCCATCCGCCGGGGAATGGCGACCGCATTATGCCGTGGCCGTGATGCTCATAAGCAGTTTTGAGCAATTCTGTTCCCGTATAAATTTGGGGTATCCCTCTGGTGGTAAGCAAGAAGGTAAGAGCCATCTTCAAGTTGCGAGTATCCTGCCCTATGCGAGTAAAGAATCTGTCGGTATCGTGGTTGTCGCCAAAAATCACCAAGTTATAAGGGTTTGCGTAGAGGAAGTCCAATGCCAAAGCGTTGTATAGGCGCATCAGACCTGTACCCCAACCTTCTTGTTCTTCAAATGCGTGCCCAATCTCGTCGTAGAGAGCGAAGTCGAACACACTGGGTATATGCGAGTTGTAGCCGTCATGGTTTTTTGTACCACCTTGGAAATAGCTGATTATAGCTGGTTCTCCGCTCCAAGCTTCGCCCACAATATTGAAGTTGGGGTATTCGCTCATAACATACTTGCCCCAATCCGACATGAAATCCTTATCTGGGTATGGCTGGGTGTCCTTGCGAATTCCTGTAATGCCTGTAAGCTCAATCCACCAAACACTGTTTTGTTTCAAATACAAGGCTAAGTGACGGTTGCGCTGGTTTAGGTCGGGCATGTGGGTGTCGAACCAACCGTCAACCATTCTTCGCGCGTCAGCTTTGGATGCATGTGGGTCGAGTAGGGTAGTCATTCGGTAGGAAGTGCGGGTGAAAGAAGGCCACTGGTTGAGCCAATCTCTGGAAGGCAAATCGGCCATCCACCAATGACGATCGCCAATATGATTAAAAATCATGTCTTTAACAAAATCCATCCCCAAGGCTCTGGCATCTTTCACCAATTGAATAAATTCGTCCATTGTACCTAATCGGGGGTCAACCCTGTAAAAATCGGTTATGGCGTATCCGTGGTACGAATAGCGGGGCTGGTTGTTTTCAAACACAGGATTGAGCCACAGGGCTGTGAATCCCAAAGCATGCAAATATTCTAAGTGGTTTCGAACTCCTTGTATATCGCCACCTTGGCGCCCGTTGGGGTTGGCGCGATCAACACCTTCCAACATTCCGGGCATATTGTCGTTGGCAGTATTGCCATTGGAGAAGCGATCGGGCATAAGCAAATACATGGCATCCGACGCATCGAAGCCCCTGCGCTGGCTCGAGCCTGGCTCCCTTTGCCTAAGCTCAAAATTGTAGGTGTGCTGAAGCCTACGACCTGCATAGAAGTTGATAGGGAAAGTACCCGGTGTAGCATCCGAAAGGTCGAGATACAGGAAAACATAATTGGGGTTCTCAAGGGTTACAATTTCCCTTAGAACTACACCAGGCTGGTTGATCTCCACCCGCAGGCGGGCTACATCTTTGCCATATACTTTGATTTGCAACTCAGTGTGATGCATGTCGGTCCACCAAAACGGCGGCTCTACACGGGTAGGTGCAGTAGGAGTGCGTGCTTCGGAGCGCAAGCCCGGCAATAAAAACAGGGCAAATAGCATTGCCGTAATCCAAACAGAAAAAGATAGATGCTTCATAGGTAGATATTAGGTTTGTGCAAAATTAACTTTCTAAGGCAAACACACTGAAATATCAACCCAAGATTAATACAGTTTTAAGAAATTTTATCAATCGGGCATTTTGAAATGAATTTTAAAAAATTAGCAATTAAAAAAACTCTTTGAAAATTGCATAGATAGTGAGTTTTGAAATCTTATTGGGTTCTTTGCAAAAATTACGCATGTTATTTTATTCCAATTACTATCTTTTAAGTCTAAGTTTGGCATAATTTCTAATTCCGTTCATCTGAGGCTAAGATAGCATCACTTTTTGTTCTTCGGAAAATATGTTCTGTACCCGAAATTTGAAAAAATCAAAAAAAATCGCAACCAGCCTTGCAGTTTGCTCAAAATAAGCACATTTCGGTGGTGGGTTTTTAATACACATGGCTTGGAAAATCATGGTTTTCTCAAGAATTGGCTTAATCATTAAAAATCCTAAAAATAGGCGTTGGTTTGCTGATAATATTAACATTTTTTTTCACAACTACTTTGTTTATCAGATTACTGTTTCGTTATCTTTGCTGCGATTTAGCTATTGCCAATCACATTTAAACCAAACTATTAAAAAATGAAAAAGTATTTATTCTTATTGCTGATACCTATGATGCTATTAGGATGCAAGAGAGAGCCGGCCAACCCGTTTTTTGCCGAGTTCGACACCCCATTTAATTTGCCCCCATTTGAGCAAATAAAGAACGAACATTTTGTACCTGCATTCGAAGAAGCCATCAGGCAGCAGGAAGAAGTTATTGCTGCTATTGTAGCCAACGAGGAGCCGGCTACTTTTGCCAATACCATCGAAGAGCTTGAGTATAGCAGCCCTATGCTAACCAGAGTAAGTCGTGTTTTCTTCAACTTCAACTCTGCCCTCATTAGCCCCGAGATTCAGGCTATTGCCCAGCAGGTATCTCCTATGCTTTCGGCTCACCGAGATAATATTATGCTCAATGCCGAATTGTTTGCTCGCATAAAAGCTGTTTACGATCAAAAGGATCAATTGGGTCTCAACCCTGAGCAGATGAGGCTTCTTACCGAGACTTATCAGCAATTTGCTCGCAATGGAGCCCTATTGCCTGCAGAGAAGCAGGCGCGTTTCCGCGAAATAAACCAAGAGCTGTCGTTGCTGTCGCTTCAGTATAGCGAAAATATGTTGGGCGATGTAAATGCCTTCCGCATGGTAATTGAAAACGAGGCCGACCTTGCCGGTTTGCCCGAGTCTGCCATTGCAAGTGCCGCCGAGCGTGCTACAGCTGAAGGTCATGAAGGAAAGTGGGTTTTCACACTCCACAATCCCAGTGTAATGCCCTTCTTGTACAATGCTCACAACCGCGAGTTGCGTGAGAAGATGCAAACTGCATTTGTAAACCGTGGCAACAACAACAACGAGTTCGACAACAAGAAGATTGCCGCTCAGATCACCAATTTGCGTATCGAAAGGGCACAAATGTTAGGATTCCAGAACCATGCCCATTTCATTTTGGAAGAAACTATGGCTCAGAATATTGACAATGTTGTAAACTTCATAGACCAAGTTTGGGCACCGGGTCTTGCCTTGGCTAAGACAGAGGCTGCACGCATGCAAGAGATGATTCGCGCTGCCGGTCGCACATACGAACTTCAACAGTGGGATTGGAGATATTATGCCGAGAAAATTCGTCAGCAGCATTACAATTTGGACGAAGAAGAAGTAAGGCAGTATTTTGAACTCAATAGTGTAAGAGACGGCATTTTTGAAATCGTAAGACGCCTATGGGGCTTGCAGTTTGTGGAGCGCAACGACCTGCCCAAGTACCATCCCGATGTACAAGTGTTTGAAGTATTGGAAGCCGACAATAGCCATGTGGGTATTCTTTACATGGACTTCCACCCACGGGAGAGCAAGCGCGGCGGAGCATGGATGAGCAGTTTCCGTGGTCAGCAAGTAACACGCGAAGGCGAGTTTATTCATCCGGTTATCACCATTGTTTGCAACTTTACCCCGCCTACAGCTACTACACCCTCGTTGCTTACTTATGATGAGATGATAACCTTCTTCCATGAGTTTGGACACGCACTGCACGGGTTATTGTCGAATGTAACATTCCCAAGCCTTGCCGGCACCAGCGTACCCCGCGATTTTGTAGAGCTACCAGCGCAAATCATGGAAAACTGGGCTAGAGACCCCAAAATAAAGGAAATCTACGCCCGCCACTACCAAACGGGTGAGCCTATTCCTGCCGATCTTATGGAAAGAATTATCAAAGCCCAGCATTTCAACCAAGGCTTTGCTACCGTTGAGTTCCTTGCCAGCACCTATCTCGACTTGGAATACCACACCCTGACTGAACCTTTTGCTGAGGATCAACTCATGGAGGTAACATCCATCATCAACCAGCGCACTATTGACCGTATTGGTCTTATTCCCCAGATCAACTTCCGCCATGGAAGCACCCATTTTAGCCATATTTTCCCAGGTGGATACTCTGCCGGATATTATAGCTACATGTGGTCGGGTCTGTTGGATGCCGATGCTTACGCAGCATTTGTGGAGACTGGTGATCTTTTCAACCAAGAAGTTGCCCAGCGTTTCCGTGAAACCATTCTGGAAAGAGGCGGCACCAAAGATGCAAGACAGCTATGGTTGGATTTCCGTGGTCGCGATCCAGAAATCATTCACCTACTTCGCCAACGCGGTTTGGCTCAGTAAAATCGGGCTTCCCCATAATTAAATATTGGAAAGGCTGTCCATCCGGGCAGCCTTTCTTCGTTGATTGTGTATTTTTATTTGAAGAGACAAATTGGTAGCATCCCAAGACTAAATCTCGGTAGTTTCATTTTGCTATTCAGTACATCCATAGTACTGATAAATTTTGGTTCTGTTAATACCCTTACAGGAAGTCTCTCAGCCTATCAGATCCCATGAAGTCGTTACATATTTCAATTTGTGCATTAACGCAACATCTATACTTCGGCGGTCATTATATCAGTCGAAATACTGCCTTAATAGGGCTTTAATCTATTAGCTGTTAGATATTTACTGTTAAGCTAAAAGCCAAAAGCCAATTGTGATGCTAAACGAAGTGCCTGCACTGAACAAAGGATTCACTGAGCGCAGCCATAGTGTCGAACTGAAGCATCTCAATAGAATTGTAAAAGCACACCCTTCCCTTCGGTCTGGACGATTCCATGGGTTCGGCTTTTGTCATGCTGAACGAACTGAAGCATCTCTCAGGGGTAATCTGTAAATCAATTTTGGGTGGAATTGCAAATTCTGCCCTTTGGGCACACACATATCTCAGAAATTTATCTAATTTGGCAAAGTAAATTTGCCTTGAAAACATAATATTTGTTCATTGAATAATTACCAACCCCAACTACCATGAGCCAAGAAATAATTGTAAAGAAACGCTCAGGTGAAGACCAAGTGTTTTTGCCCGAAAAACTTCGCATGTCGTTGAAGCGGGCAGGAGCATCGGATCACATTGCCGATAAAATCATGGGTGAGCTTCAAACCCAGTTGTATGACGGTATTGCTACGCATGCTATTTATAAAATGGCATTTCGTATGCTTCAGCGGATGGTGCGCAGCAGCGCAGCCCGGTATAGCCTGAAAAGTGCCATCATGGAACTTGGGCCATCTGGATTTCCGTTCGAGAAATTGGTGGGGGAGATTGTCCACCGTTTGGGATACCAATCAGAGGTGGGGGTAACTTTTAGGGGGCGGTGTGTGTCGCACGAGCTTGATGTCTTGGCACGCAACAGCCACGAAATGTTTATGGTGGAATGCAAATACTACAATAGTCCTGGCAAAAATTGCAATGTGCAGGTTCCTCTTTATATTCATTCGCGATTCAACGATGTGAAGGGCGTTTGGGAAACCCGCCCAGAAAACAAAGGGCTGAATTTCTCTTGTTGGGTGGTAACCAACAGAAGAT
>DMJL01000207.1 GCA_003451785.1 Bacteroidales bacterium | reverse complement strand
CCCTTGATTTTCGGACAACCTTCTTTCGATCATCAAAAACTAATAGATCCCCTTATTTCGCTTTTTTACAAGGGCATTCATGTAAACAAATCGGATAAATAATCAATTATGGAAAAACTTTCGAATTGGATTTTGAAATTTCGCTATGGGATTCTGGTTGTGGTAGCTGCCATAACCCTGTTTCTTGGATATTTTATCAAAGACATTCAGGTAAACCCAGATGTGATAGGTTATCACCCGGCTGGTGATGAAGCTGCTGCGCTTTTTATGGAGATTGGGAGGCAATATGGAGGCAACGACCTATTGATTGTTGGAATAGAAAGCGACAATATTTTCACCTACGATATGCTCAATTTGGTGCGAAAGGTTACGGATAGCGTGCGATCCGTACCCGGCATAAGTAGTGTAACCAGCCTTACTAATGTGCTTCATATCAGCAGCAGTGAATATGGAATTGAAATTGGCAGACTTGTTGATGAATTCAACATACCCACCGATACTTTGCAACTAAGGCAATTACAAGAATACACCCTATCCGAGCCTATGTACAGTGGTTTTTTGGTATCGAAAGATGCAACAGCAACACTTGTTGTAGCCCGCGTGAAGGACGGCACCGAACAAATGGTGATTGTAGATCAGGTAAAGCAGAAATTAGATGGTCTTGACTTTGATGGAAATTTCTATTTTGGTGGAATGCCTGTTATCTTGCGTGAGCTAAGTTCGGTAATCATCGGGGATTTATTTTTTATTGCACCCATAGCTTTCTTGCTTATCACCTTGGTATTGTTTTGGGGATTTAGAAATCTGCAAGGCGTGCTTCTTCCAATGCTCACAGTAGTGATTGCAATTATCTGGACTATGGGTCTTATGAGCATGTTGGGATACAAACTTACCTTGCTTACCAACCTTATACCTGTTATTCTGCTTGCTGTAGGCAGTGCATATTCCATACACATAGTAAACAGGTTTTTTCGCGAAAAAAGTCAAGCCCCCGCCGAGGCCATACAGCGCACTTTGCGGTATGTAGCCCTGCCTGTGATATTGGCTTCCATTACTACGATATTTGGTTTCGTTTCGTTTATTGCAGGTTCGTACCTAACAATGATTGTGGAGTTTGGAATATTTTCGAGCTTGGGAATTCTTTTCAGTTTGATTTTAGCTCTATCGTTTGCTCCGGCGATGCTTTCAGTTTTTTCGGGCAAAGGCTTCAAGGCAACGAAAGATTTCAAAAAAATAAACCAGGTTGAGAAATTGACTCAAATAATCGGGGGTTGGGTGCAGAATCATCCTAGAAAAATTGTAGCTATTTGGCTTCTGCTGGTGGTTGCAGGCATCTGGGGTGCTACCAAAATTGAGCGCAGGGTAGATCTTGTTGATTACTTCCGTAGGGATAATATCGTTAAGCAAAGCGAATATCTTTTAAGAGAGAAATTCACGGGTAGTATGCCTTTGTTTGTGAAAATTACCGGCGATATTCAGAGTCCTGAAGCATTACGCTTGATGCAATATACGCAGGATTTTATGGCGCAATTCGATTACATTCCTTATAGTCAATCGGTTGCCGACTTAATCATTCAGATGAACGACGCCATGGGAGAAGGCAGGCGCATTCCCGAAGAACCCGAAAAAATAGAACAACTTTGGTTTTTGCTGGATGGACAAGAAGTGATGGAGCAGTTAGTGAATTTTGAGCTTACGGAAGGGCTTGTTATAGGGCATGTTGCATCGACCGACCTCGAAGTGCTTCGCGAAATAGAGGTAAACTTTGCGGAATTTGCACAACAGAACTCCCGAGCCGACTTTGATGTGCAGGTAACCGGAATACCTATTTTCTTCAAAAGGTTGGACGAAAGCATCATCCGGAGCCAAACATCGAGCATAATCATAGCCACTTCACTTATAATTTTGGTTATAAGTCTAATGATGCGATCCATTTGGAAAGGTATTCTTGGTGTTGTCCCCATTTTGGTTACACTCCTGATTCTTTTTGGCACTATGGGATTAACAGGCGTACCCTTAGATATTGCCACAGTGCTTTGTGGTAGTATAACCATTGGGATAGGCGTTGATTACGCAATTCATTTTATGACTCAATTTGCCAAGTCGTTTCGAGCAACCAACAATACGAAGCAAAGCATCAGCGAAACCATCTCCATCAGCGGAAGGGCAATTCTTATTAATATGATTGCCGTAAGTCTTGGATTTGCAGTGTTGATGTTTTCCAACTTAGTTCCCATGCAGCGCTTTGGGCTTTTGATAGCATTAACCATGATAAGCACATCCATGGCTACCCTTACGCTGCTTCCACTATGTCTTTCAATTTCTGGCGAAAGACTCAAAAGGATGTTTAAAAAGTAAAAAACGAAGCAAAACCTTAATTCTAAAAAAACCATGAAAATGCGATTTGTATTGTTCTTATATGTTTTGGCCTCCACGATTTGGAGTGGCGATAAGGCTTTGGCATTAACACCTGAAGAAATTCTCAGAAGAATGGATGAAGTGATGTTTCAACCGGGCGATCAAACCAGCAATGCCCGCATGGTGATGGTAGATCGCAATGGCAACGAGAGGGTGCGCGAAGCTACTATTTGGCAAAAAGGAGGCGAAAAGCGGCTTTTCCGATTTACCAGTCCGGCATCGGAAGCCGGCATAGCTTTCTTATCGTTGCCCAACGATCTTATGTATTTGTATCTGCCGGCCTTTGGACGCGAACGACGCATTGCAGCACACCTAAAAAATCAAAACTTTGCAGGCACCGATTTTACTTATGAGGACTTAGAAGTTCGCAAGTATGCCGAGTCTTTTAGCGGTAATATTCTACGGCAGGATGGCAACATCATTGTGTTGGAAATAAGACCATTGCCTGGCATTACCAGCGAGTATAGTCGCACAGTGGTAACCTTAAACAGAACAAATTTTCTACCTGAAAAAACCGAATCTTACGACCGAGGAGGCAACCTGGTAAAAAGCGCAACACATACTTGGGCACGGCAAGGTGCATTCTGGTATCCACAGGAAATTCACATGAGGGATGTAAGGCGAGGTTCGAGCACTCGCATGATAATGAGAAATGTGAGATTCAACACCAATCTTAGCGACCAAATTTTCACGGTACGAAACCTTACCAGCTTTTAGAGGTTTTTTCAATCTTAGTGTAAATGGTTGCGGAGGAAACAAAAATCTAAGGTTTTTTAAAATAGACAATTCTAAGAAATACCAGATAGCATGAGAACTTTATTTATTTTGATGTGCATTCTTCTAATGCCGATGATAATTGCCGCCGAAGAACCTGCTGGGGTGATATTGCGTGGCGAACTGCTAACAGACCAGCGCGTTTTTACCGGTAATGAAAACGATTGGGCTTGGAACGAAAACCGCCTTGACCTGCGCCTGAGCAAAAGAACCGATAGAATACGCTTCAATGCCAATGTTTGGTTGAGGCATCTGGGAGTTGGTTATATTGGCGGAACTCATGCCCTTCAATCCAGAGATAATATTTATCCTTGGAATCTCAATATCAGAGAGGCTTATGTAGAAGTTAGGGGATTTTTAGCTGATAACTTAGACCTAAAGATTGGTCAGCAGTTGATAAATTGGGGAACTGCAGATTTTTTCAACCCAACCAATATGCTCAACTCTGCCGATTTGGAAGATGCCATGGATTTCGGACGAAAAAATGGAACATTGGCACTCAATCTCACTTGGTTCTTCCATCCCGAATGGTCGCTGCAAGGTGTGTATATTCCCCGTTTTAGTCCTGCCAACTTGCCTATTGGAGAATTTGGAGGAATGTTTCATTCGCAAATTGCTTTGCCACAAGGTTTAATATTGCACCAATATAGCGATAATGTGCAACTGCCTCGCAACAATTTTACAGAAGGAGCTACCGTAGGCGCAAGGCTAAAAGGATTTGTGCTTGGTACCGATATATCCATAAGTTATATTTATGGTCGTGAGCAATTGCCTTTGGCTAATACGGTTTTCATCTCCTCGGCCAACATTTTGGCTGCACCTGCTATGGTAAACATAAATAGCAATGTATTCTTCCCGAGGTATCACATGGCAGGTGCCGACTTTGCCGGTACTATTGGAAATGTTGGTGTTTGGGGAGAGGCAGCATTGTTTTTTCCGGAAAAGGATGTGGTGCTTACCACCGATTTTAGTCAATTGCACGGTTTGCCAATTGGTACACCCGGAATGAGCCAAGATAGCTTGCTTCTATCAGATGAACCTTTTTTGCGCTATATTGTGGGTTTTGATTACACATTTCCAAACGGTATTTACCTAAATGTGCAGTATCTGCATGGCTTTTTCCACGAAAGGGGTCGTGGAAACCAAAACGACTACTTATTAGTGGCTTTAGAAAGAAGTTTTTTTGGTAATAGGCTGCTTTTGCGACCACTTGCGGGCGGTATTGCCATAGCAAATTGGGATAATCCTAATGAAAACCATGCCCTATTTTTCACACCAGAAATATTCTATCGGGGTATTGATAATCTTGAACTTGGCATTGGGGCATTTATTTTTGATGGCAAAGGAAGTAATATTTTCGCAGGGTTCAGGCATTTGGATATGATAACCGTTTCGGCAAGGATGAGTTTTTGAAATTCAAAAACCAACAAATCCAAGCCTGCGAAGCTGAGTTTTTCGTTCATGCAACAATCATTCATTGAAACAAAACGGCTTTTGGAACTTCAAGCAAAGTAGCAATAGGTATTATCCTTAGTGGCATTTTGCAATATAAACACAAATTCCCTGCCTATTTGGCAGGGAATTTCTAAAATAGTTATACCGATGATAGGAGATTGTAGCAATTCGTAATTTTATTCAACCACTTTGTTCCATCCTACTTTGCTTAGATTTCTGTAAATAATTGCACCGGCTATAAGAGCAATGGCGAAAAATATCCCAGCATCAACAAACTGCCCAAAGATGAGGCGACCAATGCCAAACAAGCTGAAAAGCACCAAAATACATCCGCAAATGTAATTCACAAAAAGACTTGGGAATCCCTTGTCGCCTTTTACTTCGGGCAATTTTTGGGCAATATGCTTCCACCCTATTCCTCCGGGATGCACTTTCTTGTAGAAATTAAATAACACTTCATCCTTGGTGGGTGCTGTGAGGAATGTAACCACCAGCCACACTAATGTAGACCACGCTACAATTATGATAAGCATAAGTTCGAATTCGAGCTTGAAATGGAACGCCAAAATTGGGTAAACAGCATAAGGGGCCAACATAGCGGCAATTTCGCTCCATGCATTCACACGCCACCAAAACCACCTGAGCAGCAATACCAAACCTATTCCACCGCTACACGCCAATATAAATCGCCAAGCATCGCTAATCTGGTCAAACTGTGTAGTTACTACCAAGGAAAACAGCATGAGTATCACTGTAGTTACCCTCGATACCTTTACATAAAATTTTTCGCTGGCATTGGGTTTTATAAATGGTTTGTATAGGTCGTTGATTATGTAGCTTGTTCCCCAAATGGTTTGGGATGCCATGGTTGACATATATGCAGCAAAGAATGCAGCAAGCATAAAACCAACGAGTCCCGGTGGCATAAGGTCGCGAATGACCATCACATAGGTAGCGCCCTTATCAGTAGCATCCGGAAACATAACCAAAGCAGCCAAAGCAACTATAATCCACGGCCATGGTCTGATTGCAAAATGCGCTACCTGAAACCAGAGTGTTGCTAATAAGGAATGTTTTTCGTCTTTGGCCGACATCATTCGCTGTGCAACATAACCACCACCCCCAGGTTCGGCACCCGGGTACCAACTTGCCCACCACTGCACCCCCAAATAAGCTATTAATGCTACCAAAGTCATTTGAAGTACTCCCGATGCCTGAGCAACTGCTCCTTCTCCACCGACAACAGGTAGGAAATCGAATACAAATTCTACATCAGCAAGTTGCTGCCTTAAACCATCTACCCCACCCACATGATCTAATGCAAAAAATGCAAGCAAAATACTGCCTGTCATTGCTACAACAAACTGAAAAGTATCGGAAATGGAAACCCCCATAAGACCCGACAACGCGCTGTAACCAGTCACGAAAGCCATCATAAGGCCTACTGCAAGCAGGTGCGATGTGAAGGTTATGCCCAAGATGCTTATCTGAGATATTCCAAACAAGGTTAAATCGGGAAACATTACTTCTAAAATCTTCACCATTGCCAGATTTACCCATGCCATTACGATTGCATTCATGGCAATACCGATGTAAACAGCTCTAAAGCCTCTTAGAAACCGAGCAGGTCTGCCGGAATAACGAATACTTACAAACTCAGCGTCGGTCATAATATTTGCTCGCCGCCAAAGCCGTGCAAAAAAGAAAACTGTCAACATCCCACCAAAAAGCATATTCCACCAAAGCCAGTTTCCGGCAATTCCGCTTTGGGCAACAAGCTCGGTAACCGCAAGCGGAGTGTCGGCAGCAAAGGTTGTGGCCACCATACTTGTGCCGGCTACATACCACGGAAGGTTGCGACCACTAAGAAAGAAGTCGGAGGTGCTTCGCCCAGCCCGCTTCCTGAAAAACAATCCAATACCCAAGGTAACCAACAAGAATAGCCCAATAATTATCCAATCTATTGTTAGCACATGCATAACTTTTTGTCTTTAACAATTAGCATTTTGTAAACTCTATCTAAACAAGTAATTCAATTCGTATCCAAAATCAACAGCCATAGCCTTTATTGGCACTTTTTGATTTATCTGCTTGTTGAAAATGTATTTTCAAACTTCAAAATCAGGGAAGTACAAAACATCAAACACAATTTTTTTTTTAGACTCTGCAAGCTCAATTTATTTATTTGGTCAACCAATCCTCCATTAACATTATAAACAAAAACACATGCCACCTACATATATTTATCTTTCTTGAAAAACAATAAAAATCCTATTAAAATTGCCAACGACATTAATGCGCTAATTCCCCAGATGGCATCCCACTGATATAACATCCCTGTAGGTGTAACTTCTGAAAACGCCCCTATGATCCAACCATTAATAAAATTGCCCGACAGTAAACCCACAGCGAATGTGGCAAAGAATATCAATCCTTGGGCCTGAGATTTTAGGTGTGCAGGTGCTATCTTATCGGTATAAATCTGTGCCCCAATATGGTAATATCCAAAAATTAACCCATGTACTGCTACCCCCAACAAAACAAAGGAAATACTAGCCTCATTGCCCGCCAGATGAAGTGCTAAGAACCTCACAATAAGTGCAACAATGCCTATTAGCATGGTATTGCGCAAACCAATTTTCTTAATGGAAAATGGTACAGAGAGAATAATAAATATTTCCAGAACCTGCCCAAGGCTCATGGTAACTGTAATCAACCGATAACCGCTACTCATCAAATATTCAGAAAAATATGACCAATACATGCCAAATGGAATCATTGCCAGTACGAAGAGCAGAAGAAAAACAGCATAATTCCTATCCTTTAGCAAAGAAAGACTTCTGAAACCCAATAGGTCTAAAAGGGAAGTTTTGTTGCCGCGACCCAATGGCGGAGTATCGGGCAAAAAGAAGTTGCTTACTGCACTGACAAAAGAAAGTATGGCTCCAATAAAAAAAGGAAGATGGGTACCATCAAACTCTATATGGAAGAGATGTATAGCACCCAAACTAAAAACGCCTGCAAAAATCCATCCGATGGTGCCAAATACCCTTACGCGCGGAAACACATCGTGTGATGTATGACGCAAAGCTACTGCTGTGGTGATAGCCCAAGTAGGTGTGTAAAAGAGCATTGCAATAAGCAATACTACAAACAATACGGTAGTATCTTGCGTGGTGCCGGCTACCAAGAGCATGATGCCGATGGCTATATTGGAAACTGCAAGCAAATGCTGGGCACGCACAAACTTGTCGGCCAAGTTGCCTACCAACGGCGAAACCACCGACCCAAATGCAATGGAGCTTAGTATCAAAGCAGTCATGGTTCGCGAAACATCCAAATTTGCCAAATAAGCAGCCAGCGGAACCCACCACACGGCAAACATCATGTATTGAAAAAACATCATGATGCTCAACGATACTAAAACCTGCCTCGATGTAACCTTGTCCATAATGCAATTTTTTAAATGAAAGTCCACATTAGTAATGCCTTAGGTATCCTTTACCTGACTACGAAATTAAAATACTCAAGAAAACTTATTCCCTAAACTCTACTTTCTAAATGTTATGTATTGCTACAAATATGCAGGAAATACAATCCCTAGCTTTTTCAATCAACGATAAACACAGAATAAACGAAAACCCCTTCGGCGCGGGTAAAATTACAGGAAAAATATAGGGGAATGCGAAATGGGTGATACTTTATTAAATACTGCAGGGGAAGAATTATGCAGAAGTCAACTGCGATTAGATATTGGCTTTTTGTTGGTACATAATAAATGTTGACCGTTTGTCAATGCCTAAATAAAGTTTGCCATTTGCAACAGCTAATAGCCTGAGTTTGTATAGCTTTTACAAGTGAAAATTGCATCATTTCAGTATGAACAGGTTGCGACCAGCCATCAGAAGCATTTACAACCTTGTTGAGTGGAATTTACATTGT
>DMJL01000090.1 GCA_003451785.1 Bacteroidales bacterium | reverse complement strand
TTTGCAGATACTGCAATGTCGCTCATCGAAGAATACTTTGCCAAACTCCATGTATCGCTACCCGATCGGCCCAATCTTGTGGCTATGCTCAAAGCTCCGATGCTGCATGCACCCGATAATTTGTATGCCCAACTCAATTATGTGCTCAACAGGTGGAGCGACCTTCTGCCGGAAGATTTCAGGTATCGTCTTTTGCAAGGCAGGGATTTTATCAAGGAAGAGTTTGTAATGCTCCGCAAAGAAGGAAGCGTGCCAACGGTTGTTCCCCGCTATAAGGAAGCGCCTTCTGAAAGTGCCCTTTTGGGAAAGTCGGGTTTCGACTACGGACATGAATCGCCCAAACTCTACCAAGAATACAAAGCTTTTACACCCGATACCCATTGGATGCCCAAAGTTGTGCTAATAGCCAAGAATGCACTGGTGTGGTTAGACCAGCTTTCAAAAATCTATCAAAGGGATATAAAGAGGCTCGACCAAATTCCTGATGAAGAACTCGAAAAATTGCGTGCGTGGGGTATCACCAGTTTGTGGTTGATAGGATTGTGGCAGCGAAGCGATGCTTCGCGCCGGGTGAAGCACATTTCAGGATTTACCGATGCAGTTTCATCGGCATACTCATTGTACGATTATGAGATAGCCCGCGAAATAGGAGGCGAAGAAGCCTATCAATTGCTCAATGCAAGAGCCAGAGCCAAGGGTATAAGGCTTGCAAGCGATATGGTACCCAATCATACAGGTGTTTATTCTAAATGGATTATAGAAAACCCTGAGTATTTTATTCAAGCCCCCCAATCTCCCTTCCCAGGTTATCAGTTCAATGGTCCTAACCTTTCTTCGCATCCGGATATCGAAATAAGGATTGAAGATGGGTATTATTCAAAAACCGATGCTGCAGTAGTTTTTCAACGGATTGATCGCCGAACGGGCGATGTGCGGTACATCTATCACGGCAACGATGGTACCAATATGCCTTGGAACGACACTGCCCAACTCGATATGCTAAAGCACGAAGTGCGGCAGGCAGTCATAAACAAGATATTTGATGTCGCTAAGCGATTTTCCATCATTCGGTTCGATGCAGCAATGACATTGGTAAAAAAACATTTCGCCCGATTGTGGTATCCAAGTCCCGGGAGCGGTGGCGACATACCTTCGAGATCCGATTTTTCCATGAGACAGTCGGTTTTTGATGCCCTTTTCCCCAACGAATTCTGGCGCGAAGTTGTGGATAGAATCAATGCAGAAATGCCCGAAACATTGTTGTTAGCTGAGGCCTTCTGGCTAATGGAAGGATACTTTGTGCGAACACTGGGTATGCACAGAGTGTATAATTCCGCATTTATGCACATGCTCAAAAATGAAGAAAACAAGAAATATCGGGAACTTATAACCAACACCCTTGAATTCGAGCCTGAGATTCTCAAGAGATATGTGAACTTTATGAGCAATCCCGATGAAGAAACCGCTATAAATCAGTTTGGTACGGGCGATAAATATTTTGGAGTTTGTGTTTTGATGTGCACACTTCCAGGCTTGCCCATGTTTGCCCATGGTCAAGTGGAGGGTCTATCGGAAAAATACGGCATGGAATACCAACGAGCTTATCATGATGAGCCTCAACAACAATGGCTGATAGACAAGCACAAAAAAGATATTTTCCCGCTTCTTGCAAAGCGATACTTGTTTAGCGAAGTAGAGCATTTCAATTATTTTGCAGCACATAGAAATGGTACGGCTGTGCTAAACGAAGATGTTTTGGCATTCACCAATAGAAGTGGCTACGAAAAAGTTTTGGTGTTGTACAACAATAAGTACGAACGAGCTACAGGACTCATTAAAGAATCCTACCCTAAACTCTATGCAGATGGCATGTTGCGCTCGCTTAACATCAATGAAGCATTGGGGCTAAATGTGCAAAACCAAATATTCTATATATGCAAAGAGCATGTATCAGGTTTAAATCTCATCCTAAAGCCAAGCGATTTGCAACAATTAGGCTGGCAGTATGCTTTAAATGGATTTGAATACAGGATTTTCTGGGAGTTTTACGAAGTAAAGGATCAGAATGGCTCCTACGATAAATTGTACCAGAAGTTTGGTAATAGCGGGATAGCCGATTTGAATCGGGCACTGTTAGACGAAGAAAACCATGAAGTTTACGAATGTGTTCCCAAAATTCTTAATGAAGAAAATCTAAATAATTTTTTCGCCTGTGTAATAAAGCAGCCTTATAATGCTATTAACCCCGATGTGCTTTCTAATTTTCAGTTGCCTCTTCAATCACTCATGGAGACAATTGAAACGAAGACCGATTTTCGTTTGAATAAGGAAGCAGTTTTGAATCACTTTCAAAAGGGATTAATTGTTTGGCAAGCAATGGGGCAAAAGGCTTCGGATGATAGTAAAAGTAGCACCCATTCGGTGCAAGAATACCCTTCAAAATCGGATTTAAATCCATGGTTTACAGCAAACTTCATTGATGAAAAGTCCGTATGGCCTGCAATCTTTTTACTCTTGATGGATGCAGTTGCAAAAGGCACAGTTTCAAAGGAACAATCCTATAAATTGATGGAGAAACTGCAACTTACATTTTCCCTGCCGCGTTTCGTGGATAAAATTCTGTTGAATCAATTTAATCCAGAGCAAATTATAGGGAATGCAGAAGTGCTGATGGATTTTAGACTCTCATGGCAACAATTGCCGAAGATTGTGTCGCTTTCTGATAAGGATACAGCAAGTCCAATGTCTATCAAACAAAAAGGTTTTAGGATTTTAAATAAGATGCTGGAACAAGAGAGCGTTCGTAATGTTATTGGGGTGAATTTCTACAACCATCAATGGTATTTCCATAAAGAAGCCTTCGAGAATCTTTTATGCTGGATGCTACGCTTCGCTTTGTTCGACAGGCTCTTTGTTTCAGAAGATTTGAAAGCAGATTTCCATTCCCAAGAAATTAGCAGTTATGGTAGTGAGCTATCTGTTTTGTATCAGGAATTGCTTGCTATGTCAGCCAATGCAGGCTACAATCTGCACCAATTCAAAGGGTTGATTGCATTCGTTGATAATACAAGTGCGGATGAGTAGTATTCGTTGGTTTTAGTGAATGGGGATGTCAATGGCATTTTATGAATAAAGTGGCCACGCCTAACAGTATCGCCATCTAAATTTGCCTAAAATTAGAAATAGCATTTTTATTTGCTTTATGAATATACCTGTATTGCATATCATGCAAAAAGAGCTTTTATTGGAATTCAGGCTAAAGTATGCATTCAACGGCGTTTTGCTCTTTTTGGTGAGCACTATTTTTGTAGGTTATCTTTCGTTTGCAGGCGCGATCGACAAAGCTGGCTGGAACGCTTTGTTTTGGATAATTCTCTTGTTTACAGCCATGAATGTGAGTTTGAAAAGCTTTGTGCAAGAACGAGGTGGCTTGCTTTTGTATTACTATGTCTTGTTTAAACCGCAATGGGTAATACAGGCAAAAATTTTTTACAATGCATTGCTTCTGATAATATTATCGTTGATTGGTTTGGGCATCTATACGCTGTTTTTTGGCAATCCTATTCAAAGCATACCTCTATTCGTAGTCAATATGATTTTGGGAGTGGCAGGGTTATCCACTATTCTTAGCATGATGTCGGCTATTGCATCAAAGGCCCAAAACAATTTTACCTTAATGTCAATTTTGAGCTTCCCATTGGTGTTGCCTTTGCTATTGGTAACGATAAAAACCTCCTTGAGCGCCCTCGACGGAGGAGTAATTGCCACCCAATGGCGAGATTTAGTTGTTAGTGTTCTGCTAAGTATGATAACTTTGGTATTATCAAATGTTTTATTTCCTTACATTTGGCGTGAGTAACCCGAAATTATAGATATGGCAAAAAATTGGTATAAATTTTTAGGCATTCTGATACTACTATATGTAATTGCCGGTGGGCTACTTTTCGATGTGCCTTCGTTGCCCGTAATTCGTGAATCTATTCGCAATATCTATTTTCATGTGGGAATGTGGTTCAGCATGATGTTTGTTTTGGCAGTGGCACTATATCATAGTCTTGCATTTCTGCATAAAATGAATCCTGATGACGATCACAAAGCGCATGTTGCCGTGAAAACAGGAGTTGTTTTTGGTGTATTGGGGTTGCTTACAGGCATGATTTGGGCACGGTTTACTTGGGGAGCATTTTGGCTAAACGATCCAAAGCTTAACGGGGCTGCGGTCGGTATGCTAATTTATTTGGCTTATTTGGTGTTGCGAGGGTCGGTTGAAAATCCTGTTACCAGAGCAAAGGTGGCAGCAGTATATAATGTTTTTGCATTTGTGTTGTATTTTGTATTCGTAATGATATTGCCACGCATGGCTGCTGCATCCATTCACCCGGGCATAGATGGAAATCCTGCTTTGGCTACCGGCGATTTAGATCCTGTAATGCAAAAAGTGTTTTTTCCGGCCATCGCAGGTTGGTTTCTCTTTGCTTGGTGGATTTTTAGCGTCTATGCAAGGGTACATCGTTTTGGGAGTAAAATAGATCAAATAAACTAATGGAGCGTCATGGAAATATCGGATGATAAAATGATTGTGGTCGTCTTGGTTCTGGGAATAATTCTCATAGGGCTG
>DMJL01000237.1 GCA_003451785.1 Bacteroidales bacterium | reverse complement strand
GATTTGTTCGAAAGACTGAGTATCAGCAAGAATATAAAGAGTACCAACTCCTATAAAGCTAAAGTTGAGAACTTGAAAAGCGCACCCAATGCAGATCAAGCTATCTATTGGGAGCGTACAAATATTTTAAAGAAAATCAGCGAGTTGCAACACGAGGTTAAGGTCTTGGAAAACAATATTGGCTATCTGGCATCTTCCAAAAAGGCTGACCTGTTGAAAATTAGCATCGAGGAAAAAATTGAGAAAACTCGTCAAGAGGTTTTAATCCTTGAAGAAAAGCTTAGAATGTTGCGGGATTAAAACTTTGATTGATTTTTAATGGCAGTTTGCCGGTGTTCTGAATGCTTATAGTATTGCTAAGGTTCATTTGATTAATACAATTTGGATTCGTAAGGATTAAGGCACAAATATTTTCGAAATACATTTTGAAACCTAATGAATAGGCGTTAGTATTATGCGCGTTATGATGCCCAAAAATTAGTTTGGCAGTATTTTTGTCTTTGGAGTTTTGGAATTTTCAACAGTGCACAGATTTTGGTATTTAATTTTAATTCTATTTTACCATGAAAAAATTGTTTGTTCTGTTTCTCTTGGTTGTAACGATGGCAAATGTAGGCATAGCTCAAAGGATTTCCTTTGGACTTAAAGGTGGTCTAAACTTTTCCAGTTTGCCAGAATTGCAGACCACTCCGCCCACGGCAGGTTACATAGTATCTGCATTGGCAGAATCGCACACAGGTTTTCATGCGGGGCTTACCAGTTATTTCAAACTGGCAGGATTTTTCCTGCAACCCGAGTTGCTTTACACCCAAACCGGAAGAAATATGGTGCTAACGCCTACAGGTGTCAATCCGGTTGCTACTTCCTTTTTACAAGAATATGCCCATCTTACATTACCAGTGCAGGTGGGTATGAGTATCGGACCTTTGAAGGTGGGTGTTGGGCCTGTCTTCTCAATGCTGCTTGATAATTGGAATGATTTGGACGATGACATAAATTTCGATCAAGTGGTGAACAATACAACTCTGGGCTATCAGGTGGGTGTTGGTATTGTTTTGGGTAGCCTTATGGTGGATGCACGCTTCGAAGATAATTTGAGCAGATTAGGCTCAGGAGTGAATATCGGTGGGCAAAACATTGCTTTCGATACAAGACCACGACAATTTATTCTAAGTTTGGGATTCTTGTTCTAAACACTACTGAGTAAATTTTGCCTACATTTTGTAGAATAGAAAAGGTGTGCAGCCAAAACTTGCACACCTTTTTTTTCTTTTCGGATTGAATCAAATTCATTTAGCTCACTCTAAACCGTCAAAGGATTGCTAATCCATTCATATAAAGCTTTGCACCAAAGTGTGGCACCAAACTATTTGTAAGCTATTGCTTTCACAGGCGAAATGCGTGTAATAATGTAGGACGGCAACAGAAGCATGAACATACAAATGAGAAATGTACCTGCATTTATCAAAATGAAATGTAGAAAATTGAGATTAATGGGAACAACCGAAACATAATACGATTCCTTTGGTAGTGTAACTATTCCGAAATGCAATTGCAACAAACTTAAAGTCAAGCCCAATAAATTTCCAAAAATTAATCCTTTCACAATCACAAAAGCAGCATTATACAAAAAAACTTTTCTTACCAACTTATTTGAGCTGCCGATTGCTTTCAGAATTCCTATTAAGTTGGTTTTTTCCAAAACAGCAATCAGTAAAGTGGTAATCATATTGATACCTGCCACAAGCACCATCAGAAAGAGAATTACATAAACATTCATATCCAATAGTGCCAACCAATCGAAAATCTGTGGATACAACTCTCTAATGCTTTGCACATTATATTGGAAGGGCACTGCATGAAATATGGGTCCTTGCATTCTAAAAATGTCTTCGTAGCTTTCTACTAACACTTCATAACCCCCAATCTGATCCGAAGTCCATTGATTGAGCCTTTGAATGTGCCGTATGTCTCCCAAAATGATTTTTCTATCAAGTTCTTCCAACCCGGTCTCATAAATTCCAGAAATTGTAAAACGCCTTATGGCAGGGGGCTCCTGAATGAAATACATTATGAAGTTATCGCCAACTTCTAAAGACAATTTTTCGGCTATTGTTTTAGAAATTACCACTTGGTTGGTCGTAGCTGTATCTGATAATGCGATTGCACTACCTGCTACCATTTTTTCAGAAAAAAAATCCCAATCGAAATCTACCCCAACTCCCTTCATTACAACTCCGTGAATTTCTTCTTGGGTTTTAATTATTCCAGTTTTTGCAGCAAACTCTTGTATATGCGTTATGCCGGGCATCTGCATAAGGTCATCCACAAGCACTGTATCGCGGGAAATGGGCAACAATTCGGCAGTGCCACCTTGTTGGAAACCAGTGATTTGAAAATGAGCTCCAAATCCAATTACCTTCTCCCTAATTTCGGATTGAAAACCAGTAACTACCGAAACGGAAAGTAGCATTACGGCCAGCCCTAAAGCTATGCTTAGTATAGAAATTTTGGTGATTAAACTGCCATAGGATTTACGATTGTTTCCCAACCCTGACTTCCGTGCAATAAATAAAGGGGTATTCACTATGTTAAAACTTGTGATATGTTGTTTAAATGCCCAAATAATGATTCACAAAGTTAAGCATTTCAATTCAGTCTATTGCTTTGTGAATATCGGGTAGAATTACTCTTATCGTGCAGCAATCATTTTATCCCGCAAGTAAAAAATAGACAAACTACTTGAATACTAACAAAATAGGATTGATTTAAGTCTATGAAACAGCAATAATTTTTGGTTGAGGATGCATGATTTATACAATTTGCTGCTCTACATAAATTTAGTAGTTTTGAACAAAGCAAACTGGCGCTGAAACCATGCACAAAACGATTATCAAAGCCTTAAAGCGAAATACAATTCTAATTTTTTAATAAACATGAAAAAGAAGCTACATCTACATTGGCAGATTTTAATAGCGTTAGTATTGGGAGTTTTTATAGGTGTGGTTTTTCCCGATGTAGCTCGCCATTTTGAATGGCTTGGCACATTATTTCTTCGCCTTCTACGAATGATTATTGTGCCATTAATATTTGCTTCCATCTTCACAGGTGTAGCGAGTTTGGGTAGTGCCGGAAACCTTCAGCGATTGGGGTTGAAAACCATTTCATATTTTGCAGCAACAAGTATTTTGGCAGCTGCTACTGGTTTAGTACTGGTCAATCTTATAAATCCTGGTTTTGGTGTAGATTTGGGACTCAGCCAAACACTAGAATCAATTCCAGTAGCCAATCAGAGTTTGGGACAAATTTTACTCAATATTGTCCCAACAAATATCATTGATAGTTTGGCAAATGCCGATTTTGTAGGCATCATTTTCTTTGCTATTCTATTTGGTATATTTTCTACCAAAGTAGCTGACAACCATAGAGATGCCCTTTTAGGTTTCTTCAGCGCAACTTTTGAAGTTATGATGAAGATTACTTTGTTTGTTGTAAAGTTTACTCCTATTGGAGTTTTTGGACTTACAACAGGTATTGTGGCTGAGCAAGGTGGCGAGATGGGGAGAATTTTTGCCGGATTGGGAAAATATATTCTCACAGTGGTAATTGGCTTGGGTATTCATGCGATGATTACTCTGCCCCTGCTGATGAAGTTTTTGGTAAATGCCAATTTCTTAAAGCATTATAAGGGAATGTCCATTCCGTTGCTTACAGCATTCTCCACAGCCAGCAGCAGTGCTACGCTGCCACTTACCATGCAAGCCGTTACCAACAATAGCGGTGTTTCTAAGGCTACTGCCAATTTTGTGCTTCCGGTGGGTGCAACCGTCAATATGGACGGCACAGCTTTGTACCATGCAGTTTCTGCTCTCTTTATTGCCCAAGTGTATGGTATAGAGCTATCCATTGTGCAGCAGCTAATCGTATTAGCAACGGCATTGCTAGCATCTATAGGTGCAGCAGGTATTCCCATGGCAGGCTTAATAATTATTACACTCATAATGTCGGCAGTGGGGCTTCCACTAGAAGGAATCGGATTATTGTTGTTGGTGGATAGAATATTAGACCCCCTAAGAACTACTGTAAATGTTTTGGGCGATACATGCGGGGCTGTTGTGGTTGCAAAATCGGAAGGTGAGAAACTTCATGTTTGATGCAATGCCAAATCCAATTTTGCGTGCTTTTTAAGGTAAACTTTCAGAATTTTTAAGCATTTTTAACGCAAAAAATGAATGAATTTGCAAAATTTATGAAGTACGATTCAACTTTTCATCCATTTTTTTATCAAAAACAAAATTTTATGTTAATAAATTGCTGATTAACAATTTAATATAAATTTTTTACATATAATGTGCGAGGGTATAAATAAAGTTGTATGTTTCGCAAATATGCTTTTACTTTGTACCCGAATTTTATTCATTAACATTTAAACCAGAACAAATGAAAAAAGTATTCGCATTGTTGACAGTTGCCGGTATGGCTTTGTTTTTTGCTTGTGCACCCGCTCAGCAGCAAGAAGAAGCAGTTGAAGAACAACCAGTAGTTGAGGAAGTAGTTCCCGCTGAGGAAGTTGAAGCAGAAGAGCCTGCAGCACCAGCTGTTCAGTAATTTTACTGAAAAAAAGCATACCCGGCCTTATCAGCCGGGTTTTTTGTTTTTAGGAGATACGCTAACCTTTGGATTTTTCTTGGCAAAATATTGCATCTTCTGTTTCTCTGAAGGTTGCAATATTGTACTCACCCCTGAAAACCTAAGCGTAGTAAACCACTAAAAATTAAGATAATAATCGCCGGTAATTTTCCTGTAATCTTCGGAGTATGCGTGTCTGCCTGATGTTTCAATACAAATAGTTTCAGAAAGGGTTTGATTTTCTGAAAAAGTAAACTCCAACACAATTCTTTTTGGTTTCAATTCCGGTCGTGGCAATATTTCAATCCGCCTGTTGCAGAAAAGCCCGAAATTCTTTGCCGTACTTTGCCAATATTGCTCTTGCAAAAATGGCACAATTGTTAGAAGGCTTCCATTCGTTGAAAGTAAATTTTTGGCGCCAATCAATATCTCGTCGGCAGTAAGGCTATCTGAGTGCCGAGCCATAGTACGCTTTCCACAATTACTCTTTAGGCTATTGTGAAAAAAAGGCGGATTGCATACAATAAGTTCGTAAAGCTTTGGATTATTGGGCCAAAAATCTTGAAAACGATTATGCAATACTAAAATTTTATCAGGCCAAGGGCTTTGTAAAACATTCTGCTCTGCAACCGTTGCTGTATCCTTATCGTATTCTATTGCATCTATTTTGCCAATGGATTGCTGCGCCACCATAATAGCTATCAAACCACATCCAGTGCCAATGTCTAATGCATTCTCAAATGGATATTTTGCGGCAATGCTACCCAACAGCACTCCATCGGTGCCAATTTTCATCGCACAGTTATGGTCTGTCAACGAAAACTGCTTGAAACGGAAAAGTCTTGGAGTATTTAAGTCCTTTGTATGTTGCATGAATATGCTGGAAGAGCGATAAAAGAATTGCTATTTGAACCGTAACCGCTTAGGAGATTATCTAACAAAATGCAAATCACAAAAGAAGGGAAGGTAGGCTTAAAGCAGAATTTCAGCACGAAACACAGAAATCACTCTTCAATATCTCGCAAATACAGGTCAATGAGACCCTTCGCATTTTTTATAAAAAGGGATTTTTTATTTTTGTCTATTCGGTCAATGAATTGATCCTGAGCCGGAATCAACAGTTCTTTGTCTTTCACCTGTATCTGTATAACAGGATTGCCCGGATAATCAAGTACTCCGGTTACCTCCCCCAGAGTTCCTTCATTTTCGTCAATTACTAAATAACCTTGTAACTCGTGGAAATAAAATGCATCACCATCTAACTGTGGCAACAAATGCGCAGGAAGGTACAACTCTGTACCAATCAAGGCTTTTGCCTTATCCATAGTGTTTATATCCTGAAAAGCAATTATTGCCTCGGGAGCATTTTTCTTCAACTCAAACTTTTGGAAAAAAAATGGAACCAGTTTTCCATTCAAATTTAGGAAAACCGATTCCATATCTTCGTAAGCCTCTATATCATCCACATCTAAATAAGCTATCAGTTCGCCTTTGTAGCCAAAGGTTTTGGAAATATGGCCAAGATAGAAATAATCCTCGAACGACATTATACCAAGATTGTGGGTTAGGCTTTTCGTACCAATTCTGTTCGAAAAGTTGCGAGTGGCTTTGCCACCCAAACCTATTCAGTCTCTTCTACAGCAGCCTCACCTTCAGGTGAATCCTGGGTGCTATTTTGAGCGGCAGCTAATTTCTTCTCAATGGCTTGCTGACGGGCTTCGCTCACTTTGCGCTCTTCTGCAATGCGCTTTTTGTGTAACTCTTTTTTGGAAAGTTCTTTTTCCTTAGAAATTTGCTCAATTTTGGTGGTTTTATCCGCCATCCATTGGCTAAATCTCTCTTCTACAACCTCCAGTGTGTGAGCTCCTTTGGCAACACCTTTAATTAAATGATGCTTGAGCATAACACCTTTGTTCGACAAAATACTCCGCGCTGTATCGCTTGGCTGTGCGCCAGTTTGAACCCAATAAAGAGCCCTATCGAAGTTGATTTCAATGGTTGCAGGATTCGTCATGGGGTTGTAGGT
>DMJL01000229.1:2893-6963 GCA_003451785.1 Bacteroidales bacterium | reverse complement strand
CATGAAGCGGAAGGGGAGTGGCGTATTTTATTAAACTTAACCGGTCTGCTGTTTGGTTTTGCCATATTGGCAAAGCATTTTGAGTCGTCTGGTGTTCCAAATGCCTTCCATAATTTTCTGCCAAAAGGCTGGCAGGGCGGCTTTGTATTATTGCTCCTTATCGCTGCCATATCCACCTTTTTAGACAACATTGCAGCCGCCATAATTGGGGGAAAAATTGCACAGGTGGTGTATAAAGGGCGGGTGCATACCGGTTATTTGGCAGCCATTATTGCGGCTAGCAATGCAGGGGGGGCCGGCAGCGTGTTGGGCGACACAACTACCACCATGATGTGGATCGAAGGGGTGAGCGCACTGGAAGTATCTAACGCTTTTTTTGGCTCGATTGCTGCAATTTTGATCTTTGGCATGATTGCCGCCCAGCAGCAGGCTAAAGTTCAGCAGATAGAACTTGATGAATCAATGCAGGACATTAAAATTGACTTTAAAAAAATTGCAATTGTGGGGTTGATTCTGGCAGGTGCTATTTTAGCCAACTGGACAATTGGATTTCCTGCAATAGGAATCTGGGTTGCTATCATCATTGGTGCATCTTTCAGTAATACGAATTGGGATGAAATCCCAAAAGCCATTAAAGGAACCGTATTTCTGCTTTCGTTAGTTGCATCTGCTTCGCTAATGCCTGTGGGCGATTTGCCTGTACCATCGTGGGAAACCACCTTTGGTTTAGGATTCGTTTCAGCCGTTTTTGATAATATTCCATTAACCAAATTGTGCATAGAGCAGGGCGGTTACGATTGGGGCTTTCTTGCATTCGCCGTAGGATTTGGCGGTTCGATGATATGGTTTGGTTCTTCGGCAGGAGTTGCGTTATCCAATATGTTCCCTCAGGCAAAGAGCACGCTTAGCTACTTGAAGAATGGTTGGCATATTGCTGTGGCTTATATCGTAGCGTTTTTTGTAATGCTTCTTGTAGTGGGATGGAATCCAAGTGCCTGATTATTCCGTTAACTTTGAGTATAGCAATAACTCCAATTTGAGGTCGATGATACCGATAGTACAGATTTAAAGGGATTTGCCCTTGAAGGTGATTTTTCTGCATTTTTTTTAACAAACTCCAAAATGGAGCCTTATGGTAATTAACCAAAATCAATAACCACAACCATGAAGCATTTTTTTATTTCCTTCCTTACCGTGGTATTGCTACTGCTGTCAGGAATTTGCCATGCTGCAGCGCAGGAGTTTAAGGTGATGTCGTTCAACATCAGATTCGACAACCCTGCCGATGGTATCAATGCTTGGCCAAACAGAGTTCCATTGGTCGAAGCATATTTAAACCAGCAGATGCCCCATATTATTGGTTTTCAGGAGGCGATGCACCATCAGGTTATTAAACTCGAAACCATGTTGCCGGGATATACGCGGGTTGGCACGGGCAGGGATGATGGTCGCGAAAGCGGAGAGCATTCGCCCATCTTTTTTAAAAAGGATGTATTTGAACTCATTAATCAAGGTCAATTTTGGCTGTCGGAAACCCCGGAAGTGGCGGGCAGCATAGGACCCGGCGCCGTTCTACCGCGGATTGCAACATGGGCGCACTTGGTTGTAAAATCAACCGGAAAAGAATTGTTTATTTTCAACACCCATTTTAGCCATATAGGCGATAATGCGCGTTGGTTTAGTGCACAACTTATGTCGGAGCGCATGAAACAAATAGCAGGCGAAAATGCACTGATTGTTACAGGCGATTTTAACCTCGACATAACTGGCGAAACCTATAAAAAGATGGCAGAACTTTTCCAAGTCAACAACCAACTATTAAATGCCACGGAAAATGAACCTTCGTTTATTCAAACCCAACATGGCACATTCAACGGGTTCGGAAGGGTTGACAGGCAGACATTTATTGATTTTATTTTTGCGAACCCCCATTTTAGTGTTGCAAGTGCTTCCATAGATAGGGTAAAAGACGGTGAAGTTTTCATTTCCGATCATTGGCCGATAACAGTTGTGGTAGAAATGCAATAGCAGAGGCTGTAGGCTGTTAATGCCTAAAAAAGATTGCCGGTTTTTTCTTTTGGCAAAGAGATTTATTTACCATAGGATTGTTTCCCATCCAGCCAATGATATGGCGCAGCAAGTGTAATTAACTCAAATAGCATGGGAAGCCCGATCCACCGATAAACTTATTGCCAAAAAAACCAACCCCACAGGGGTTGAAGGTTTGTAGATAACGAAACATAACAATGGTGTGTGCGACCCTGAGGAGGGCGAAGATTGGGAAGAGCGATTTGCTGCTACAAACATATGACCCGTTCAGGGTCGAAAAAACACGGTTGGCGGAATTTGCAATTCCGTCAAATATTGTCTCAATATCACCCCTGCGGGGTTTTGTGGATTTTGTTGGATTATCTTCTATGAACATCTCACCCCTACGGGGTTTAAAAAATCATTCATTAACTCCGACCTTTAGGTCGGAGGAAGCAATGAAATATGACAAAACGGGCTTTAGCACTGACAATTTGGGCGGAATTGCAACTGCCGCCCAGCAATGGCGATTTTTTCACAGCCTTGATTTTTGCTCCACTTTTGATCAAGCAAAAGTGGAAAGAAAAACAAAGAAATTCAGCCCAGCGAATTTATAACCTTATTGCATTACTAGCCAAAGATCTTCCGAAAAACCTAACCTAATTACCTTATGTGATTTGTTTTCAAAGTTGCATAGCGTGCAGCAAATTTGACAAACATCTGTCGCCAACATGGTAAATATGGTAATAAGGTTCGATTATTTATTGCGGCATTATTGCTACTAAGATAATAAGTTAATAATCCTGCAAATGGATGGTTATAAGCGGAAAACGATTTTTTTAGTGAGAAATGTAGGCAAACAAAGAGGCTTTTAACCCCAAAAACCTTGGAAAGTCTTAGACGAAAGCATGAAGCTAATAAAATCAAACAATAAATTAAGAAAACAGTCATACTTGAAGCTGCTTGAAAATGAAGGTACATAATTGAATTGCATTTTGCCTGCAAAATCAGCCACTTCTCCGGGATCCTATTATACCTGCCTTTGTTTCCATAAAATGGTAATCATTAATGAGGTTGTTGCAATTTTTGAAACCATTAAAGTTGTCGCAACATATCTCTACAGGAGTTGTTAAATTTATCTTTTTGTGCATCGGTTTGTTGAAATGGTGTTTTTTTATTATGTTTGCTTTACAATTCAAATAAGTAACAATATGGTTTTTGCCCAAAATAATATTGCCAATTCCAGTACATTCAATTCGAATAATTGCGAATTGAAACGGAAAGGCCATTGTTGTGGGTGATAACAACAAAATTTTAATAGGTGGCCTTCCGGATTTGGGAGGCTTTTTTGTTTTTAATGAGCGTTATAAACAGAGTAAAAGATGAGCAAACTAAAACTTCCTGTAGGCTACAAGTCGGCCATTGATGTATTGAATACCGAAAAAGCCATAAAAAAATTAAAGGATTATTTTGAAGTGGCCATGGCCGATGAGCTTTGCCTACAGCGCGTTACAGCACCCTTGATGGTTTTTCCGGGCACTGGTATAAACGATGACCTGAATGGTTCAGAGCCACCGGTTTCGTTCGAAATTAAAGATCTACAGGGTCGCCGTGTGGAGGTGGTGCAATCGCTTGCCAAGTGGAAAAGGCTGAAGTTAGCTGCCTTGCAATTAGAGGCCGGACGAGGGATTTATACCGATATGAATGCTTTGCGCCCCAACGAGGAGCTTACCAACCTGCATTCTATCTATGTGGACCAGTGGGACTGGGAGCTTACCATTCGACACGAAGACCGTAACTTAGATTTTCTGAAACGCACAGTAAAGAAAATTTTTCGTGTGTTTAAACGGGCAGAAGAGCATATCTCTAAGGAATATCCGGTGCTGAAAAAATGGCTTCCAGACTATATCACCTTTATACATGCCGAAGAATTGCGTGCTGCATACCCCAATCTTTCGCCAAAAGAGCGCGAAGATAGGATTGCGCAAAAACATGGAGCCGTTTTCATTATTGGGGTAGGAGGAAGTCTGGCCGATGGCAGC
>DMJL01000229.1:0-2454 GCA_003451785.1 Bacteroidales bacterium | reverse complement strand
GAGCAGGCTATAGAAATTTCATCCATGGGCATAAGAGTAAGCCCAGAAGTCTTGCTTCGTCAGCTCGATATACGACAGGAGCAGTTTAAAAGGGAATTGCTTTTCCACCGAACGCTTCTTGCGGGAAAATTGCCCTTTTGCATAGGGGGAGGCATCGGGCAGTCGCGCACATGTCTGCTGCTACTTCAGAAAGCGCATATCGGCGAAGTGCAGGCCGGCATTTGGCCCGAAGAAATGCACACCCTTTGCCAAGAAGCAGGTATTCATCTGTTGTGAACCAGAGTAGTGAAGTTTGCAAATTCCATAAGATGTGCTTGTTGAGCTGTTGGCTCTTGGTGTCTAACTATTTGTAAAAGCCTAAATCCTATTTCACCCCTACGGGGTTTTATAGATTTTGTGGGATTATTTTCTATGGACATCTCACCCCTACGGGGTTACAAAATCATGCAGTAACCCCGACCTTTAGGTCGGGGGAAGCAATGAAACATGACAAAACGGGCTTTAGCCCTGACAATTTTGGCGGAATTGCAACTGCCGCCTAGCCACGGATAAATGGAATAATTAAAGGAATAAGTGCAAACAGAAAAATTTTCATACTTAAAGTGGCTTAGTGGTTGGATTTCGCATGACTTACAAGAAATGGTAACTTGAACACGAATTGGATAAAATGATAATTTCAAGTAAAAATCTTTAACCAGTACTAGCAGCTGACCAGATATACAGGCTAGCCGCTTATTTCATTAAAATTTCACACCAACAATGGGCGAAACATTAATTGTCTCAATGCCAATATCAAGAATCAGATAAGTTCCAAACGACAACCCTGCAAAAAAACGGTTCTGAAAAACATATCTGAAGTCAATTCCGAAACTCAATCCCAGATCATCAAAATATTTTTTGCCAAATTCCGGTAATGAGCGTAGTATATGTTGGTATCCATCCGTATCAAACGCATAGGAAATATCTTCAAAAATTAAATGTCTGTAAAATAAACCAACTTTGGGTAACAGCGAAAAATTTGCGTTATTGAGCAAATCTTTTTTAAATGATATTTCGGCAATGTAATAATTGGTAAAGCTTTTTTCATCCCAATATAATGCAAGCGGGTCATTAAAAAATGAGCTTAATCTTGCTTTGAGCAGATTTACAGACAATGTGAAACCTGTAGGCAGTGCTGTTTCATATCCAACGCTTAAGGAATATCCACCCTTAATTTTTCCTTCAGACTTTGGATTATTTCCAAAGGGTAGCCAATAAGGTCGTTGATCCGAGTAGTAATTTGGTTTATAGAACAAAAGACCCACATCGGCAAAATACCCTATTCTAAAATTCAAATTGTTTATTAAATTGTTTTCCTGACCTTTAGTAGGTATAACCAAGCAGATTAAGCAAAAAAAGACTAAATATTTCATGCAAAGATTGTTCAGGGATTTTATAGAAATGCCATATTATATACTTTTCAAAACTAAAGTGTTCGTTTTGCCAAGATACATCATAGCCGATAATTTAAAGCAAAGTTTATGGAGTAGAAACTTGAGCCCTTAGTGTAACCAAAAAACTTGCCCAAAACCCCGATTTTTATTCGTTCGGTCAATCGGAACAAACCAGTAATATCAACATTGTATCCAAAATCATAAGAACAAATGTAATCTTTAGTTAATCTTTCTCTTGTAGTTCCATCAGCTAGAGTAGTAACAAAAATGCCTGTTGTAATAATCTCGGAGCGATAACGCCAATTACCACCAACACTCAACGCCAGGCTGAAAAAATTGGTTTTAACCGGCGTAATAACCAGATTCAAACTGTTTCCGAAATTGAAAACATTATATGGCCATCTGAGAATATCAATAACCGTATCTGCCGCATGGGCTATCTGCAAGCCTATTTTTAAATCTAAGGGTCCTAGTACTGGAAACTGCAAACTTTTAAAATAATTAATACCCGGGAAGTCTCCATCGCCAAAAAATAAATAGCCAACACCTGTAGTAATTTGCACTTCCTGAGCTTTTAATTTTGGTGTTAATAAAAATAAACCCAATACGATTACAAGGATTGCTTTCATGTTTTTTTCTATATTTAATCTAGCTCAATTTAAATATACTTTGTACACTCAATTAGAATTAATACCCATCCTGCAAGCCATTGCCTGTTGCAGCATTATACACATAACCGGCTATGTTATTGCCATTTGCGGTGGTTGAAAAGGAAATTGCAAAAAATGATAGCAACAAGTATGGATTTCATTGGGATAGTTATTAGAAAGAATTATTCAACTTGTGTTTCTCGCTGTGCCCTCCGTTCCGCCTCTTGCATGGCTATTCTCGAAGCAATCCAATATGGCAGCGGTATGGAATTAAATTGCTCCCAATGGAAATCACCAACGAAATCACTTTCCGTTGCTTCATGAAATTTTATGGTTGCTACAAACAACCTTCCAATTCTTATAAAATCATA
>DMJL01000133.1 GCA_003451785.1 Bacteroidales bacterium | reverse complement strand
GTAACATCGTCGCCCGATATTACTAAGAAGTCGGCTGGTTTATCTTTTATGATTCGTGCGCATTGCACCATATCGCGCGAAGCCTCTTTAATTGCTATAATATTATGAATATCGTGTGCCAACTCTAAAGTGGTTTCAGCAGAAATATTAGAACCGGTGCGCGATGGCACATTATAAATTATGATTGGAAGCGGGCTTGCTGCTGCAATGGTCTTAAAATGTTGGTAAATGCCCTTTTGCTGGGGTTTGTTGTAATAGGGGCTTACCGACATTATGGCATCTACGCCATCCAGATCGCTATCAGAAATTTTATTTACAACGGCTTGCGTATTATTGCCCCCCATGCCTACCACCACAGGAACTCTACCAGCCACAAATTCCACTGCCAAGCGGATTACAGCTTGCTGCTCATCATGGTTGAGAGTTACCGATTCTCCGGTTGTACCCATAAAAACTAAAAAATCGGCTCCATTAACTATTTGATAATCAACAAGCCTTGCGAATGATTTAAAATCAATATTGCCCTCCTTGTGAAATGGGGTTACTATGGCGACGCCAGTGCCTCTAAAATTGCTTATCATGGGAAGCGGGAGTTATCATTTTGATGGTTTTAAAAATATTCTCAATGCGCAATTCGATGGGCTGCCCAGGTATGTCCTGAACCATCAGATCGAAAACCTCTATGTATTCTTCATGGTAAAATCCTACCCTATACTGCGCTACGCAAAGTCCTACAAGATATTTTAACGGAAAGAAATCACCCGAACTAAAATCAATCACAATATCAAATCCTGCATTTAGGAAGTTGAATAAATGGGTGTTCTTTAGCTTCAAGTTCCAAGCAAATTCATTGCGAAGGCAATAGAAAAAATTCACTTGTGCCATTGTAAATGTAGGTAGTGTTTTGGCATTTATATATACTAATGCATAAACCGACTTTCCTTCTTTTTCCAAATCCCTTACTACAGACAAAATTGTACGGTAATCATCGGCTGAGTTACACTCAAACAACACTCCTATTTTCTTGGCCTTCTGGTATCCTACAACACTTTTGTCGCGCTGCACCTTTTTTATAGCATCGCGAAAATAATATGTGCGTATGGCCTTCAAAATTTTTTTAAACATATCTGTTTATTTTTAAAAATCCAATTATGAAGCATTTAATAAGGAGTATTCTACAAATTAACTCAAACCATAGCTTGATTAAAATGCGCCAAAACTATCGTATTTCCTTTTCTTCAAAACGCCGGCAATTTCTCCAATATACAACCTGTGGTAATCTTTGGCGGGGTATATCATCTCAATCTCAAATACTTGAAAAAACTCCGGCTTTATATCGTCATAGTACAATTTCCGACATTCCAAAATAAGCTTAGCTTCGGCAAAAGCCACATTGCCTCTATCGGTTTCAAAGGGCGTGATATCTTCAATTTCCATTTTGTTCATATCGCGCCCCGAAACAGTACCACACAAATTTAAAACATCTCGCATTTCATCGTCAAAAAAATTTAAGGTAAACCAGCCATTGTTTTCCAAGTAGGCGAATGTGTGTCGCTGTGGTCTGATAAACGAAACAACTACGGGCTTTCTCCACAGTACCCCTGCACATCCCCAGCTTGCAGTCATCATATTGAAGTTGTTGGGCGCGCCTGCACATACCAACATCCAATCGGTGCCGATGAGCTTAAAAATGTTATCCTCAATGTTTTCGGGCTTTATTTGTATAAAGTTTTCCACCATAATTTATGGGATTTTTGGTTGCGCAATTTACGAAATAAATGCCATGTACCTGTATTCTTTATGCGTTTTTGAAATATCACACACGCGAATTTCTCTATCTTTGTCCGCTTTGATAACTTCATAGCCTATGGAAATTACACTTTTGGGGACAGGAACTTCGCAAGGAGTGCCTGTTGTAGCTTGTGATTGTCAAGTTTGCAATAGCGACGACCCGTTGGACAAACGGTTAAGAACCTCTGCTATGGTGCGCCAAGGAGCCACTTGCATTGTAATTGATGCAGGGCCGGATTTCAGGCAACAACTCTTGCGCGAAAGGGTGAAAAATTTGGATGCCGTAATCCTCACCCATGGTCACAAAGACCATATCGGCGGTATCGACGATGTGCGATCGTTCAATTGGGTGCAAGGTAGAGCTATGGATATTTATGGCACCGAAGAGGTCCTCAAATTAGTGAAAAATGATTTTGGTTATGCCTTTGCCCCACACAAATATCCGGGAGTACCCGACATTAATCTGCATACCATAGACTACCAACCCTTTTCCATTGGCGAATTGGAAATCATGCCTATTAAAGCTATGCACCATTTGCTACCTGTTTTGGGCTTCAGGATTGGGGATTTTTCGTATCTAACAGATGCCAATCATCTGGAATCCCATGAACTCGACAAAATGCGCAACTCACAAGTGCTTGTAATCAATGCATTAAGAAGAAAAAAACATCTATCCCATTTCAACCTCGAGGAGGCTTTGGGACTAATCAAAGAACTTTCACCAAAAATAGCCTTCCTTACACACTTAAGCCACCAGATGGGGCTTCATAAAGAGATACAAAGAGAATTACCCCCAAATGTTTTTGTGGGCTACGATGGGCTTTCTTTTCGTATTTGAAACACCATCACTTGATACCAAAGCAAAAGCCGAACTTGGAATACAAATTCGGCTTTAGATTATGTACATTGCAGCTTATTAGATCATGCTGCAGATATCGACTTATGCGCTAACTCTGCTTGGTTTGCGAAAACCGTTGTTGTGCATTTTGCCGTTGCTGCGACCGGCATCGCCTTGGTCTTTTTTGGCTAATGAAATTTCTACCCTACGGTTTCCGAAATTTACATTTTTCATATTCTTCATCAAACTGCCCACTTGCTGGCTTTCTATTTCGAAGAATGAGAACTCGCGCATAAGGTCTATTTTACCAAATGTAACCCGCTCGCCTCTAACGCTCTTGTTAATAAGACCCATCAATTCTCTGGGAAACAAGCCATCCATCTTGCCAAGATTGATGAAAAGACGGGTAAAATTCTCGCCAGAGTCCGAGCGATCTTCAAACGATTGGCGCTTACTCGCTTTCTTGATTTTAATTTCAAGGTCTGGCGATTCAATATCTTCGGCATTGCCGTATTCGGCTAAAAGTTTCTCAAACTCAAGTCCGGCAAGCCTTCTGATAAGTTCTTCTTTGTCGAATTGTTCGAGCATATCGTAAACTCCCGGCACCATCTTGCGAAGCATGTGGTGCGAAACAGCCACTGTGTCGAGCCGTCCTACCCAATGCATCATCTGGGCTTTGGATATTTCTTTCCCTGTGGGGATTTTCTCCGTTTTGAAGGAAATCTTCAATATGCGCTCTATTTGGGAAAGTTGATTTTTCTCTCTCGATGATACCAACGAAACAGAAATACCCTTTTTGTTGGCTCTACCTGTGCGACCACTACGGTGTGTGTAGGCCTCAATATCGTCGGGCAGGTCGTAATGGATAACATGGGTAAGGTTGTCAACATCAATACCACGGGCAGCCACATCTGTAGCTACAAGCAAGCTGATGTTTTGCACTCTGAATTTGTTCATCACTGCATCGCGCTGTGCCTGCGATAAATCGCCATGCAGAGCATCGGCATTATAGCCGTTGGTTACCAGCATTGAGGCTATCTCTTGGGTATCGCGCCTGGTGCGGCAGAATATAATACCATAAATCTGGGGAACCGAGTCAATGATGCGCTTCAATGCTTTGAATTTATCGCGGCCATTCACAGGATACACCACATGGGAAACATTTGCTGACGCAGAATTCTTTGTGCCAACAACTATTTCATCGGGCGAAACCATATACTTGCGGGCAATGGTTGCAACTTCTTTGGGCATTGTGGCCGAAAACAACAAGGTGCGATGCTCTGCAGGTACCTTTTCTAAGATACTTGCTATGCTTTCTTGAAAACCCATGTTGAGCATTTCGTCGGCTTCGTCTAACACTACTGTAGCTATGTTAGTCATAGGAACAGCTTTGCGCTCGATAAGGTCGGTGAGACGCCCTGGAGTGGCTACAATAATATGTACACCCTTTTTAAGCTCGCGCAACTGATTTTCGTAACTCGCACCACCATACACAGCCAAAATGTTTATGCCCCGCTCATGCACGGCAAAACTTTGAAGGTCGGCGGTAATTTGAATACACAACTCACGGGTTGGGCTAAGAATCAATGCCTGTGGGGCATTTATCCGCGTTTGAATCTGCTGAATGATGGGAATACCAAAAGCAGCGGTTTTTCCGGTTCCTGTTTGTGCCATAACGATGATGTCGTCTGTTTGTTCCAGAATGCGCGGAATCACTTGTTGCTGCACAGGCATAGGATGCTCAAATCCTAAATTCCCGATTGCTTTAAGGATATTAGGAGAAATGTTTAAATCGTCGAATGTAATCACTTAATACTTGATGATTGTGGCGATTTTGATGTGGACTTTCAGGATGGTTGCAACCCATGTTTGAAGCTGTTTCCGAGTGCGCAAGGGTTTCTAACAAATCGCCTGGTTAATAAGGGTGCAAAATTACAATAAAATTTTATTAGTACAACATTTTAGCGATAATTTTTTATTTTTATCAAAATAGATGTTTCCATGTTGATGATTTAGTTGCAAATATTTATTGCCGCAATTTCCATATCACAAAAGATTCAATATCCGACAAGAAATCACTTTGCTAATATGCAGCAAAAGAAGAAAATATGCTGATCAATTACATGGTAAATGACAGGCTTAATGGCGCATCTCGGACTACAATTACAAAAAGTTTAACCACGAAAAATAAATTTACTGCATTCGTCAAATCGTAAATATTTTTTATATTTTTGTTTGTAATGAATGGCTTTTAATGCATTAATTTGGGTAAATATGAAAATCACAGAGATAACCCAACAAATTAAAGGCTTCGTTTATTTTCTCTTCATTGTTTTGCTTACATCCTGTCAACCGACTTATTGTACCAAAGGAGTTTTTGTAAACAATTCAGACCACACTATCAGCATAATAACTTATAGTCGCGGCAGAATTGTCGCCGAAGAATCGGTGATTACTCCGATGCTCACCGGTGAAAAGTACGAATTAGCGGTAACTGCTTGCATCGACGGTGGTCCATCAGCTCCATTCCCATCTTGGGATATTGATTCCGTTGCAGTAATTTTTAACGATACACTAAGAGTAAGGCTAATCAATTCGTTCAGAGTATCCGATCTTTTTGGGCAGCGATCTCCCCTATGGTTTACCAATTGGGTGGAAACCCACACTTCGGCTCAATGTGTAGTATATTATGAATATGAATTCACCAATTGGCATTTTCAGCAAGCGGTAGCTTATACACAACGATAATTGAATAACTAACTATCGCAGCGGATAAAATTTTAAAACCTTAAAAATAGAACATTAGCAATAAATCAGAATTCAGGTGAAACCACATGGAGTCGAATTTCTTGCCAACCCATCAATGGGAGCCAAGGTTTGCAAATATTTGATTATCCGCGGGCTACATCATTCTACAATAACTAAATTGGCCATGAAAGTCTTAATATTCTTGATGCTGCTTTTGCCTACACAAACTGCTTTGCCGCAATCCGATTCTCCAACCGATGCCAAACCTCAAAGAAGAGAGTATGTTCGTTTTATGACCGGAGTGGCCATGGGACCTATTATGACTTATCGTTGCGTGCCTGATGTTCACAATGTTGGAATAAGAATTTTTGGCGAATACAATAGATTTTTTGAAAACCGTTGGCTGCTTGGTGCAAGTTTGGACGGTATGATACCCGCAACCGGAAGGCTAATGCCTTTGCTAAAGAATATCTCGTTGACTGCGCATCGCCGAGTACAGATATCCGAAAGCAATTTATACTTTTTAACAGGAGTAGGAATAGGCGGCAATGTAATTTTTCTAGAAAATGAGCCTATAAGGGTTGGCCCAACCGTTTCGTTCAACTTTAGCATGTTGTGGCGAGTTTCTCCCAACGCATTCTTAGAGTTTTCCCCATTATTATTTCTTCCAACTCGGGTAAATGCCCCCCTTTCCGATATGTTCACACATTATCATCCTCACAGTTTTGCGTTTACATTTGGGTTTCCCTCCATTGGAATAAAAGTAGCCTTATAAGCAAAAGCTATGTGTTTATCAAGAAGGGGATTCTAATTTTCACCTACCAACAAAGGACAAAATGATCAAATACATATTCAGGTTTTCAATTCTACTTACTGCGATTTTGCTATTGGGCAACAAAAGTATGGGCAACAATGCAAACCCCATCGAAGAACCAAATTCTTCTTTGAGACAAATACGAATTATGCCAAGCTACGGGATATTATTTCTTAGAGCAGACAATGGAAGGGAAGTTGAAAATCAAGGAATACGCATTTTTGGAGAGTATCATCGCAGATTTTTTGGTCGGTGGCATTATGGTATTGGATTGGATGGCATGATACCTATTTCGGGAAATATTCAGCCATTGCTAAAAAATCTGTCGTTTACAGTATATTATCGCTTACCAGTGATTGGCGACAGGTTGTTTTTTGTGCAAGGATTGGGAGTAGGCGCAAACTTTTTGTTTAGAGAAGGAGCCTCTATGAAAATTAGCCCATCACTCAATGTAAATTTACTTGCACAATGGCGTGTTACCCACAACTTGTACTTAGAATTTTCACCCATGTTGATATTGCCAACAAGGCACAGCCTACCCATGCCCAATAGTAAGAATCAGGCTTTTCCGCTTGCATATCCATCGATTGGGTTAACTTTTGATTTGTAAAGGTTCACTCATACAACTACTATTTTCAAGCTTCTTTCGAAGACAATTGACCGGTTGTGCATAGCTTTTTTTAACGCAATGTTCGCAAGGTGAAAATTGCAAGGAACGCAAAGAAAAACAATAAGCGAACTTTGCAAAGTGCTTTGCGTCCTTTGCGGTTATAATTATAAGCAACCACTTGTTTAGTACTTCTTGTAGTGGCTGCAATGAGCGATAATGAGGCATAAAAAATTGAAAAGCGTGTTGGACAATGCGAAAATTTTCGTATGTTTACTTCGGTCAAAAAAAGTAGTTATCAGGGCTGAAATTCTTTCTGGAATCACATAGATTTGCTAAGTTTGGATACACTAATTAATGTAAATCAACAGTTTATGCAGTTTACTGTAGTTTTATTTGTTTGATTGTTGTTTTTGCTTTCGTTCGGAATTTGCATTTGCACAAATAGCTGTACAATAAACCATAACCAACAGACAGAATCATGAAACTTAAAAACATTCTTGGAGTCTTTTTGCCTATGATTTTTTTGAGCCTTTGCATAGGTCCCGGTGGCTGCCCAGATCCTGTTGCTGTTCCTTTCGATTATAAAAAGCTGGAAGCAATTGCCCCCGAAACTGCCCTCCCCGAACAAATTGTAATAAGGATTAAGCTATCGGATACTATCCAATGGGAGCCTTATCGCTCATTTCGCATGGCTAATTTAGGAATTTCACGAGCCTATGGTGGGATTACATGCGATGAACCGTATTTCCCAAGACCTGAGGACAACATTCAAAGCATACAAGTAACTACCCTAAACAGGGTCTCAACAGCTCTGCCGGCATTATCCAATGTTACCAGCCAATTTTACACCCTTACAGAAGGGTTTCTATATGTGCCTCTTGCAAGGTTTATAGAAAATCCCGAGATGGGTTGGGTGCAATTCAGTAACCGAATTCCCTACAACGAATTTCGGATGTATTTCAGGGAGCGAATTGAAAACTCCGTAGCTCGATTTGTGGTTTCCATTACCCTTAACGATGGTACTGTGCTTACCGATACCACAAACACCACAAGGATTACCCAAAATTGATTTGCCGGTTACATAGCTGCCTACAAACCTTAAAATAAATTACAATGAAGCGGATTCTTCTTCTTTTCATCATATCGTTTTACAGCCTTTGCGCATATTCCCAACGACCCTTGATTGAACGCTATCAATGGAATATTTTTTTAGGCTCAAGGGATCTTATTATTGAAGAATTACCTATGGGGCGCGACATCAATTTTATAAACTACCTGCCCTATTGGGAATACTCCCCCATCGAAGCACCCTACATCGGTATCTCCAGCCAACTTCTCCTACGCAATGGAATGGAAATTGATCTAAGAGTATTCACAAACGACGACATTATTCCTGTATCCGGTAAATTTTCTGTTCAACACTACTTCAACGATTTTTTAGGAATAAGCATGGGCTTGTTTGCCTATCATTTTTACACAAGTAATTACTCAATATTTCACACCAATCGCGATAGGCCATTAGCCATACACTCCCTTTCTCGTAACTCCTACGGAATATACGATTTGGGCTTTAAAATAGCACCCGTTTTGCGTTTTGAGAACAGAACCTTTTTTACAAGCTTTCGACTCAACTTCGGGCTTTCTGGCTTTGTGCCTTTCACGGATGAAATAAATCAGTTGAAGCCGCAATCGAACTTTCGCCGAGTCATAAGATATAATTCCCACTATGATTTGCAGCTTTTTATGCTTCCCGATTTAAGGGTTGGTGTAAACCTGATTCATTTGAGAAACTCAGTAATAGGGTTACAGATGGTTACCAATTATATGATTTCCCGCAGAAGCCTTAATTACACCCGCACCACTTACAATTGGGATTTCTCCAACCCGATTATTGAGGAAATCAGCAATCCAAGACACAGGTTTCATGCATGGAATATTGACTTTGGTCTTTTTTTCAGGTTTCACACAGGGCAATAATCGGGTGTTTGGTGGTTGACGGTAGCAAATTTTCTTGAAAAAGATGGTTGTTTTCTCAAATGCAACTATTTTTCCAAATGGCATTGCTGAAGAAAACACCCCAAAGTTTTTACACATGCGGAATGCGATTGGTAGATATTGCTGCACACGACATAATTGCAATTGCCACAAAATGGATAAACAATTGCTGCATTGGCGGTGTTTAGAACAACATTATCTAAGTTTCACACAAAATTTTAACGGAAGTCATGAAAAACACTGTTTCTACAAAATGGAAGCACAATTTGGA
>DMJL01000250.1 GCA_003451785.1 Bacteroidales bacterium | reverse complement strand
TGGTGATGAAAAGCCCCGGCATTCCCGATAGGGCACCTTTGGTAACAGAGATTACTCGCCAAGGAATTGCAATAGTTTCGGAGATAGAGTTTGCCGGTAAGTACAACACGGCTCCAACTATTTGTATCACGGGCAGCAATGGAAAAACTACAACCACGCTGCTTACTGGGCATATTCTTCGCAAGGCAGGAGTGAATGTAGGCGTTGCCGGAAATGTTGGAAAAAGTTTTGCTTGGATGCTTGCAAAGGAAAAACACGATGTGTTTGTATTAGAAATCTCATCTTTTCAACTCGATGGGATGACCGATTTTAGAGCAGATATAGCTGTTTTGTTGAACATTACACCCGATCATCTCGACCGCTACGACTACGATTTTGAAAAATACAGACAATCCAAGTTTCGTATTATGCAAAATCAAACAGCTGCGCAATATTTTGTTTACTGCGCCGATGACCCGGTCATAACTAAAAATTTACCAGTGGGAACTTCTGGGCCTACTTTGATACCCTTTAGCACCCAACAAATTCTCACAAAAGGAGCTTGGATTGAAAACAATAAACTCATATATAATATGGATCAGGAAAAATTAAGCATGGAGTTAGGCGAACTTGGGCTTATTGGCAGGCACAATATCTACAATAGTATGGCAAGCGGCATTGCGGCCAAGCTGTACGACATTAGAAAAGAAGTGATTCGCAATGGGCTTAGCGACTTTCAAGGTGTGGAGCATAGGCTCAACAGTATAGGATTTGTGCGCGGCGTTGAATTTATTAACGATAGTAAGGCAACCAATGTAAATTCAGCTTGGTATGCTCTCGAGTCTATGACCAAGCCCGTGGTGTGGATCGTTGGAGGTCAAGACAAGGGGAACGATTATATGCCGCTCAAGGATTTGGTAAAGGAGAAAGTAAAAGCCATTGTGTGCCTTGGTTTGGAGAATAAATCCATTATAGAGGCATTTGCCGATTCGGTTTCAGATATTTACGAAACCCAAAGTGCAAATGAAGCTGTTAAGGTTGCATATCTTGCAGCAAACCCAGGAGATGTAGTGCTGCTTTCGCCTGCTTGTGCCAGTTTCGACTTGTTTGAAAATTTTGAAGATAGGGGACGCCAGTTCAAACAAGCATTTTTAAATCTTTAGGTTTGGTTTGTAATTAAAGTTTTGCCATGAATCTAATACTCGAAAAAGCTAAAGGTGACAGAGCAATTTGGTTTGCTGTGATTTTGCTATCGGTATTCTCACTTCTGGCTGTGTATAGCTCTACCGGATCACTTGCTTACCGTTTGCGTGGGGGAGATACGGAGTATTTTGCGATAAAGCATTTCCTTATTCAAATAATGGGATTGGTGCTAATGTTTCTTGCAAGCAATGTAAAATACACATACTACTCTCGTATATCGCAAATAGCAATTGTAATAGCCGTTCCATTGTTGGTGTTCACTTTGATAAAGGGCACCACAATTAATGAGGCTGCCCGATGGATTACTTTACCCATTATTAATTTAAGTTTCCAGAGTAGCGATTTTGCAAAACTTGCTCTTATTATATATGTGGCGCGTCTTTTGGCCAAAAAGCAAGAAACCATTGGAGATTTTAAGGAAGCTTTTTTCCCAATACTGCTACCTGTAATAGTCATAACAGGGCTTATCTTGCCCGAAAATTTCTCAACTGCAGCCCTACTTTTCTCAACATGCTTGGTGGTAATGTTTATTGGTGGAGTAAAGTTGAAACAAATATTCCTTGTAGGTGGCGTTGGTGTTGCAGTAATGGCCATATTGATTGTTTCTTTCCTAGTCTTCAAGCCCGACCAAGGGCGGGTATCAGTTTGGGAAACCCGTATGGAAACATTTTTGCCCGGAGGTGAACCTTCGTTTCAAGAGGAACAGTCTAAAATTGCCATAGCATCTGGCGGAATAATCGGGAAAATGCCTGGCAACTCCACCCAGCGAAATTTTTTGCCCCATGCCTATTCCGATTTTATTTATGCAATCATCATTGAAGAATATGGTTTGGCAGGGGGAGCTGTAGTGATTATATTGTATCTGATTTTGTTCTACAGAGGCATTCGTATTGCTCGCAAAAGCCCAGGAACCTTTGGAGCTTTGCTCGCAGCCGGGCTGAGTTTCGGTGTGGTGTTTCAAGCATTGATACACATGGCTGTGGTGGTCGATTTGTTGCCTACCACAGGGCAGCCTCTGCCTATGATAAGTATGGGTGGTACCAGTATATGGTTTACCAGCCTAGCAATTGGAATAATTTTGAGTGTAAGTCGTAAGGTTGAAGAAAACGAATTAGATAGCGTGCCCAATGTCAAAGCCTGAACAAGTTAGAATTATTGTAGCCGGCGGCGGTTCCGGAGGCCATGTGTTTCCTGCCATTGCCATTGCCAATGCCATTAGAAGGCAAATACCTTCTGCTCAAATACTGTTTGTGGGAGCCAAAGGTCGCATGGAGATGAAGCAGGTTCCGTTGGCAGGCTACGATATTATAGGGCTAAACATTGCGGGTATTCAACGCCGCCTTACTTGGAAAAATCTATTGGTGCCCTTCAAGCTGATAGATAGCATAATAAGGGCAAAGAACATTCTAAGGCGTTTCAAGCCGCAGTTGGTAATTGGTGTTGGGGGCTATGCAAGTGCTCCAATGGTAAACCAAGCTGCTCAACAAGGAATTCCGGTGCTAATTCAAGAGCAGAATTCCTATCCTGGGCTTACCAATAGAATGTTGGGTAAAAAAGCCCAAAAGATTTGTGTTGCGTACGAAGGGATGGAGCGATTCTTTGATAAAACCAAACTGTATCTAACAGGAAACCCGGTTCGCAGTGATGTGGTAAATCTTGAAGGTAAAAAGGAGCAGGCTTTGGAATATTTTGGATTGGATGCCAATAAACCCGTTCTTCTGATAACTGGCGGAAGTCTTGGCGCGCGCTCCATCAATCATGCAGCTGCAGCCAATCTCCCTAGATTGGTGCAAGAAGGCATACAAGTAATTTGGCAAACAGGCAGCTTCTATTACCCAACGGCACAAATGCAGGCGCAAGGCTATGAAAAATCTGTTTCGGTAAATCAGTTTATAAGCCGTATGGATTTGGCTTATGCAGCCGCCGACCTTATAGTGAGCCGAGCGGGTGCAATAGCAATTTCAGAAATCTGCATTGTGCAAAAGCCCGCCATTCTCGTTCCTTCGCCCAATGTGGCCGAAGACCATCAAACCAAAAATGCCATGGCTTTGGTAAATCACCATGCGGCTATTCTTATTACGGATTCTCAGGCAGAAGCTTCACTTGGCGATATTGTTATAGACCTTATGCAAAATCCCCAAAAACGGGTGCAAATTGCCGACAAGCTGCAAGCTTTAGCGTTTTATGATGCTGCCGACAAAATTGCAACGGTAGCTATTTCCATGATTAATGATTGAGTAGAACAATGTTAGAATACAAACACATATTTTTTCTGGGAGCCGGGGGCATTGGGATGAGTGCCATTGTAAGGTATTGTCTGGAAAATGGCATTAGCGTATCGGGATACGACAAAACACCTACAGAATTGACCGACAGATTGATTGCACAAGGTGCTGAAATATTTTTTAGCGATACCCCAAATTTATTGACTTCAACCCCCGACTTAGTCGTTTACACTCCCGCTGTTCCAAAAGACACAGCCCTTTTTAAGCATTTTGAAGCAACAGGATTGCCCATGATGAAAAGGGCACAAATTCTCGGGGCGATTTCCAAAGGTAAGCCTACCATTGCCATAGCTGGCACCCATGGGAAAACAACCATTAGCACAATGGTAGCCCATATTTTGCATACAGCCGGTTTTAATTTTACAGCCTTTTTGGGAGGCATAAGTGCTAATTACGGCACCAATTATGTAAAGAATGGAACGGGCGAAGATTGGATTATTGCTGAAGCAGATGAGTTCGATAGGTCGTTTTTGGAGCTAAATCCGCAACTAGCATTGATTAGCTCTATAGATGCCGACCATTTAGACATTTATGGGACTGAAGATGCATTGGTGGATAGCTTTTCAAAATTTGTTGGCAAAATAAAGTCGGGGGGTGTGTTGATTCAAAAGAGCGGGCTGCCGCTAATCCAAAGGTCGGATATTAGCATGAATACTTATCATTTGGATGCACCTGCCGACTATACTGCTGCACTATCACATGAGGGCAATGGCACATTTAAAGTACAGTTGCAAGGGAAAATAGAAACCCAACCTTTTTCCTTAGGTTTGCCGGGCAGGCACAATCTCGAGAATGCTGTAGGAGCGGCTGCAATAGCATCTATGGCTGGAGTTATGCCCCAAACCATTGCTCATGCATTAGCCACTTTCAAAGGTGTGAAAAGGCGGTTCGAGAAATGTTTTCAGGGCACGCAATGGGTGTATTACGATGATTATGCACATCATCCTGAAGAAATAAAGGCAACCCTTGGGGCAATAAGAGAAATGTATCCTGCGAAGCATATAACAGCAGTTTTTCAACCACATCTTTTTTCCCGTACACGCGATTTAAGTCTTGGATTTGCAGAAAGCTTGCAAATGGCCGATAAACTGTTGCTTCTGGATATTTATCCGGCAAGGGAACTTCCTATCGAAGGGGTTACATCAGCATGGCTGCTGGAAATGATATCTATGAATGACAAACAATTGGTGCAAAAATCACAAATATTGAAGGCCCTCGAAGACACTAAACCCGGAGTATTGATTACAATGGGAGCGGGCGATATAGATCGCCTTGTTGCAGATTTAGTTTCATGGTTAAAAATCAATGATTGATGACAGGTAAGATACTCAAAATTTTGGCAACTGTTTTGGCATTCACGGCCATGTTTGCAATGCTACATGTAGCAGCAAGCAGCAATCGCAATATGGAAGTGAATACACTCACAGTTACAATTGCCGAGAACTACCATCCTCTCATTGCTGAGGAGCAGATTAAGACAAAAATTCTAAACGCCTATCCTCAGCTTCTGGGCTCTCCATTAAATGCCGGCGACTTGGCGCAGGTGGAAGAAGTAGTAAGGGGTATATCGTATGTTGAAAACGCTGCTGCCTTTAGGCTTGCCGATGGCAATATCGCTGTAAGTGCAAATCTACATACACCGATTGCCCGAATTGTGAATGCGTTCAACCAGAGTTATTTCCTTTCGCAAGATGGCAGCTTAGTGCCTCTTAGCCCACATTTTAGCCCAAGAGTGATGGTTGTAACTGGGAACATTCGGGCGGCATACTCGCCTGTAATCAACATCTTGCAATTGGATACACTCAGCGAATTGTCGGCAAACGAGAGAATACTTCGCGATTTGTTTCAATTGGTGACCTTTATTAACAACGATGCTTTTCTCAGGTCTTTTTTCGACCAAATACATATTACACCTGAGGGTGAGTTTGAGCTTACTCCCCGAAATGGAGCGCATATAGTGGAGTTTGGCGGCATAGACCGTATGGAGGCAAAATTTGATAAATTGTTGCGGTTTTATCAGGAAAGTCTTGTGAGAATAGGATGGGACAAATACAGCAGGTTGAATTTGGAGTTTCGTAATCAGATAGTAAGTTCAAAATAACAAAGATATGGCTGAATCAGAATTTGTATGCGGGTTAGACATAGGTTCTACCAAAATTGCATGTATCGTAGGTCGCAAAAACGAATATGGCAAAGTTGAGATCATGGGAATTGGCAGGTCTGAGTCCATAGGAATAAAGCGGGGTGTGGTTGAAAATATTCAAAACACGGTGGATTCTATCAAACTTGCCGTTGATGCTGCTACACAAGCATCGGATGTTGACATCAAAGTGGTGCATGTAGGAATTGCAGGTCAGCATATTAAAAGTTTGCAGCATAGAGGAGCGCATATGAGGAGCAACCTAGATACTGAGATTACTCAGGATGATGTAAAAAAGCTGATTGACAATATGTATAAGCTTGTGCTTCCAGCGGGTGAGTCAATCATACACGCCCTTCCGCAAGAATACATAATTGACAATAACTTGCGCACTCGCGAGCCGGTAGGTATGGCGGGCCTCAACCTGGAGGCAAATTTTCATATCATAACGGGTAATGTTACCGATGTGAAAAACATTGAGCGGTGCGTAAACAAAGCCGGCTTGCAGGTTGCTAGTATGATTCTGGAGCCCTTGGCTTCGGCAGAGGCGGTGCTAAGTGCCGAAGAAATGGAGGCAGGAGTGGCTTTGGTGGATATTGGCGGAGG
>DMJL01000222.1 GCA_003451785.1 Bacteroidales bacterium | reverse complement strand
ATATACACCTAACATAACACTAGCTTAACAGAATTTTCTTTTGTGGTAGATCCCAACCAGTACAAGCAGATAGAAATACCTTACCATCAAGGAGGAACTATTGCGGGTTCCGTAAGTATGCTCCGAAACGGTGAATCAGTAGGCGTGGGAGGGTTTAGAATTATATTAGAATCGGCGGCTATTGGATTTAAAAGTATTTTGCGAACATTTAGCGACGGAAGTTTTTATCTTATGGATTTACCTCCAGGAATCTACACCCTACATGCCGATTCACTTCAACTGGGCTTTCTCGGAGCTACGCAAGAAAAGCCAGTGATGTTTGAAATAAAATCCACCCCAGATGGTGATTTTGTTGAAGGTCTCGAAATAATCCTACATTCTACTTTACCTGCACTGGCAAACATACGATACAAGGATGCAGTAGTGGCGAATCTCCCCACTAAAACACAACAACCTGAACAAATAGCACATTACATTGACGAACCTACTATGGGAGACGACCATATCCAGGTCTTACATGATAGAGTATTTATTGCTGGCATCCAACAGCAGAACCAAGAAATCGTAATACAAGCAGGTGCTTTTCGCTTGCGAACCCATGCAGCAAGACTTCAAGCGCAAATCGAAACACTAACCGAACTGCCAGTGTTTGTCTTGTTAGAAAATGGCTTATCCAGAATTATAATTTTTGGCTTCGAATCGGTTGAACACGCTTTGCATCTACAAAGGATTTTGACAGAGCAAGAAATACCATCGTTCTTAAGACTATCAACCACCAACAACCTACCCCGAGTACAGATCCCTGAACAAGAGACCACTGTACCGGCATTGAGAGCAGACACCTTAGTGATTGTACAAGATAGAATCCAAATTACAAACTTCAGAGGTCGCATTGAAGAAATCTCATTGCAGGCTGGTGCCTTTAGCATTTTGGCAAATGCAGAAAAATTTCATGCTCATATTGAAACTCTAATTGATACATCCGTTTTAACACAAAAAGAGGATAGCCTTTCAAAAGTTTTGATCTATGGATTCGAATCGGTTGATCACGCACTTAGGATTCAAAATGTACTGACGCAGAATGGGATACCTTCGTTCTTTAGGTTAGCATCGAATCAGCATCCACCCAATAGGCAATTGCAGTTGCATGAAATTGCAGTTCCTCATCAATATACGGAGGATGAAGTAAATGCTCCGATTACCATAAATATTACCAACTTAACCAATAGAATTCAAGAAGTTGTAATGCAGGTAGGAGCGTTTGTTAATCGCACCAATGCAGAAAAACTGCACACACGAATCCAACATCTAACGGGGCTGCCAGTTACTATTTTATTGGACAATGCACTGCATAAAGTATTGATTTCAGGCTTTGAATCGGTTGACCAAGCAATAAGTGTTCAAAATTATTTGACACAGCAAGGTTTTTCATCCTTTTTTACATTATCATCAGAATTCAACCTTCCATAAAAGTACAGAAGCCTTAATTATAAACCCGGAAGTGATAATGCTGGTAAACCAGATGACTAAACAACATAGCCCACGGTATGAGCCGTGGGCTATATAGGCGCATTATACTGCGGGAAATGCTAAATTGTTTTGCTTCTAAGTTATTTCAGCCACTTATCGAGCCAGCCAAAGAACTCCCTTTGCCACAGGATGCTATTTTGCGGGGTGAGAATCCAATGGTTTTCGTCGGGGAATACCAACAACCTGCTTGGGATGCCCATCAATCGTGCAGCTGTGAATGCTTCCAAAGCCTGCCCATAAGGCACGCGGTAGTCTTTCAATCCTTGAATAATAAGAATTGGCGTATCCCAATTTTGCACAAATCTGTGGGGCGAAAAGTCAAAGCTATGGGGTCGGGGATTCTGCCAGTAGGGACCACCTAAGTCGTGGTTTGCGAAAAACATTTCCTCAGTTGTGCCATACCAACTTTCGATATTAAACATACCGCAATGCGAAATAAAGGCATTGAATCGGCCTTGGTGATGGCCTGCCAGCCAGAATACAGAGAAACCGCCGAAACTTGCACCTACGGCACCCAGACGGTTCCGGTCAACAAAAGGCTCGGCCGCAACTGCATCAATAGCACTTAAAAGGTCGCGCTTATTTTGACCACCATAGTCGAGGCTTATCTGATCGTTCCACTCCTGCCCGAAGGTGGGAACTCCTCTACGGTTGGGAGCAACCACAATATAACCTTTAGCAGCCATAAGTTGAAAATTCCACCTATAGGAGAATGATTGACTGATAGCACTTTGGGGACCACCACCACAGAACAACAAAGCAGGATATTTCTTATTGGGGTCGAAATTGGGCGGATAGATAACCCAAACAAGCATGCGCTTGCCATCGGTGGTTTCTATCCATCGTTCTTCTACTCTCCCCATATCCAACTTGTTGAGAACGGGTTGATTTACGAAGGTAATTTGGGTTTGGTCAGTTTGCCTGCGTCTTTCTTCTATTCGGAATATCTCAGTTGGAGCCGACATAGTCATACGAGTGGCTACAAGGAATCTACCTGCCACGGCCACCGATTGATAATCGTGGGTTCCGGTGGTAAGCTGCTTTATACTTCCATCTCTTGTATCCAAGGCATATAGTTGGTGGGTAGCATTTATACCGCTTACAAAAAACAGCCTTCTACTATCGGCCGACCATGCAAAATCTCTGCTGCTTTGGTCGAATCCTACGGAGAAATCGCGATGGGTTCCGGTCTGAAGATCCATAATCATGATGCGATTCTTATCCGACTCAAAACCATCTTTCTCCATGCTTTCCCAAGCCATATACCGTCCGTTGGGCGATATTACCGGATTGCGGTCGTAGCCGAGATTGAATTCGGTGAGAGCCGTTGTGGAGCCGGAGACAATATCGTGGCGGTAAATGCCCGAATTGGTACTCACTGCAAACTCTTTGCCTGCCATTTTCTTAGATGTATAGAATAAATGGCGACCATCGGGACTCCAAGTAATCTGCTCTATGGAGCCGAAAGGAGGAAGTGGGCTATGATATGGTAGCCCTTGCAGTAGGTTGCGCAACTCTCCAATCAATCCATCTTGATAGGATGCAACAAAAACATGGTTGAATGTGCCATCGGCCCACTGATCCCAATGGCGATGCATCAAATCGTCGTAAACGAAGGCTTTGGCAACAGGCAAGTCGGTATGTGTATCGTTTACTGTTGGAGTAACCCTTACGCGGGCAGTAATAAAAATATGATTTTGATTGGGCGAATAACCAAAACCTGTGGCGTTGCCGGGGATATCCGAAATTTTTACTTGGTTGGTGCCATCGGTATGCATTTCCCAAATCTGACCCTCGCGAAGGAACCCTATGCGCTGACCATCGGGTCGCCATACACCGTTACTTTCATTGCCTTTGGAATTAGTAAGATTTTGGGGCTCACCTCCCGTTACAGGCATTTTGTATAGGTCGCGAAAGCTGCGGTTTTGGGCAATATCAAAATCGGTAATACTGAATAGAATCCAGTTTCCGTCAGGAGAAACCTGCACATCGCCTATTCGGCGAAACTCCCAAAGGGTTTCGGGAGTCATGAGCCTGCTTCCTCCCACTGCAATTTGGGAAGTTGTAAGTAGAACCATTAATAAAATTAGAATTTTGCTGATCATTTTTAAGAATTAAGATTAGGTTTATGAAAAAATCCTGCTGAAAAAAAAATCGATGTTGCAAAACATACCGTATAGCCCCTTAATTGTAGATGCTTGTTGTTCAACACAATTTCGGTAAGTACTTTGCAAAAAGGAATCTAAGAGTTTGTGCGCAAAATGTTTTTAAGCTTTAATTCCACCTCTTCGGATAGCTCAGGATTGTCAATCAAAAGTTGCTTCACTGCATCGCGTCCTTGCCCCAAGCGGGTTTCACCATAGCTAAACCATGAGCCTGACTTCTTCACAACATTGTGCTCTACTGCAAGATCGATGATTTCGCCAACTTTGGATATTCCTTGTCCGTAAATTATATCAAACTCTGCTTGCTTGAAAGGAGGTGCAAGTTTATTCTTCACCACTTTTACCCTAGTGCGATTGCCCAAAACATTCTCGCCTTCCTTAATCTGCGATATCCTGCGAATATCCAACCGCACCGAAGAATAAAACTTCAATGCATTGCCACCAGTAGTGGTTTCGGGATTGCCAAACATCACACCAATCTTCTCGCGCAGCTGGTTGATGAAGATACAACAACTATTGGTCTTGTTGATGGTGCTGGTAAGTTTTCGCAGGGCTTGCGACATAAGTCTAGCCTGCAAACCCACCTTAGAATCGCCCATCTCGCCTTCAATTTCGCTCTTAGGGGTGAGAGCCGCCACCGAGTCGATTACTATAATGTCTATTGCGCCCGAGCGGATGAGGTTTTCGGCAATTTCTAATGCTTGCTCACCGTTATCGGGCTGGCTTACAAGAAGATTCTCGATATCCACACCGAGTTTTTTGGCATAGCTACTATCGAAAGCATTTTCGGCATCAATAAATGCAGCAATGCCGCCATTTTTTTGTGATTCTGCAATAGCATGAATGGCCAATGTGGTTTTACCCGAAGATTCGGGACCGTAAATCTCCACAATTCTTCCCTTAGGAAGTCCACCAGTGCCCAAAGCAATATCGAGCGTGAGCGAACCCGTGCTGATAACCTCCACTGCCTCTACTGCCGAATCGCCAAGTTTCATAATCGTACCTTTGCCATACGATTTTTCCAATTTGTCGAGCGCAAGCTGTAATGCCTTCATTTTTTCGGCATTCACATTTTTTTCTTTGTCTTTGCTCATAAAGTTGCTGATTTATAGATATTTTGTAAAATTATTGCTTTGGTTCAAATGTATCAAAATTATGAATCCCTTTTGCAAAGGATTTACTACCGATACAAATGAACCAGTTTCTTAGTCTCGAAAAATGGCTCTGAAAACCATTGAGACAAGTCAAAAATAGTGGATTTATAAGGAATCTGTTGCAATTCGGAATGGAAATCGCCTCCTTTCAAATACAAAATCCCATTAGGAATATCGTTTATGCCTTTTTTCTTAATCATGGGCTTAACCCATTGCACGAATACAGGCAATTGGGTAACAGCCCTGCAGACCACAAAGTCGAACTCCTCCCCTATTTCTTCTGCCCTACTGTGTTGCGCATCTATATTCTGCAAGCCCAATGCGGCTGCAACTTCCTTAACAACTTTTATTTTTTTTCCGACAGAATCCACTAATAGGAATTGGGCATCAGGAAAAGCTATGGCAAGCGGAATGCCGGGAAAACCGCCTCCTGTACCCACATCCAGAATTCTGGTGCCGGCTTTGAAACTTACTGCCTTGGCTATAGCCAATGAGTGCAGCACATGATGGGCATAAAAATTGTCCATATCCTTGCGGGAAATAACATTTATTTGGCTATTCCATTCCTGATACAATGGCAACAGTGCGTCAATCTTTTGCAATTGATCGTTGTTGAAATTTGGGAAATATTGGGCAATTGTGATCATAGACTGTAAAGTACAAGAAATATTAGAAGGCGAAAATCTCTGCAAAACTAATTAATGCATCAAAATACCCTAAAGAAATATACACTGGCATCGAAACCTGGTTATTTTTGCATAGTTAAATCGAATTCACCTAACGGAGTTAATTGCACTACGCTAAAATGACTATCAAGAACCTTGTAATCCTTTCCTTTCTATTTTTATTTTTTGCCCCACTAAATGCATCAGCACCTCGCATCACACTAAAACAATATATTGAAACCTGGAGCGGCGTAGCCATGGAAGAGATGCGGCTTCACGGCATTCCGGCAAGCATAAAACTTGCCCAAGGCATTTTGGAATCGGGCTTTGGCAATAGCCGACTCGCCCGGTACGCCAACAATCATTTTGGTATAAAATGTCATGGTTGGGCGGGAAGAAGCATTCGCCACGACGACGACAAGCCCAATGAATGCTTCAGGGCTTATGATAGCGCAATAGATTCGTTTAGAGATCATTCGCAATTTCTGCTTACACGCCCTTGGTATGCGCCATTGTTTGAATTAGACATTATGGATTTCAGAGGCTGGGCACGAGGCTTACAACGGGCAGGGTACGCAACCAACCCTCGATATGCAGAAAAACTCATTCGTATCATTGAGGAGAATAACCTATATCGTTTTGACATTATGGCACTTGAGCCAGTAGCCCAGCCTGTGCCCGCTATGGATACACCTGAAACTACAATCATTGAGAAAACCAAGGAACCTATTGTTGCAGAACAAACTTCAGCCACTACACAAAATTTACAAGCACCGCCCGTGAGGGAAGTAAGAAGTAACAACAGAATACGGTACATAATTGCTTTTGAAGGCGACACTCCAGAGAGTATTGCAAGGGAAATGGAAATGCGAGCTTGGCAAATTATTCGATACAACGAATTGGGCGATGGGAGAACTTTAACTCCCGGTCAGATCATATACCTACAACCCAAAAGAAGAAAAGGAGTGCAATCATATCATATTGTACAGCAGGGAGAAACTTTGTACCATATTTCGCAAATACATGGCGTGCAAATGCGTTTTCTGATGAAACGAAATCATTTGGAATCATCCAACGACATTGAAGTAGGTCAGAGGCTACTTCTTCGCGGAAGGAAGCAAAATTAGCATCAGGCATTTTTAGATATTTAAAAGCGATGCAAGTATAGCCTTTCCCTCTTAAAATTAGTAAAATCACCTAACCATCCCACATTCAACATGTTAGAAATATTAGGCTTAATGGCTACTGGTATCCTTGCGGGTCGTTTATTGAGAAAACGACAAAAAGTTGTTTCCATCGTGGAGAGGCTTATCCTTGTAAGTATTTTTCTTTTGCTTTTTTTTCTGGGTGCAAGTATTGGTAGCGACCGAGCCATTGTAGATGCACTGGATACAATAGGTCTTAATGCCCTCATTACGGCTACAGGATCGGTTGCAGGCAGTTTGGTGGCAGCCTGGCTTTTGTGGAAATATCTTTTTTTACCAAAAAACCCACCCAAATGAAAACCAGTATTATCATCCTTCTGTTTTTTGCTGTAGGTTTGTTGGCAGGGCGTTTGGAACTGTTACCTGAAGCATTTGAAGAAAAAGACCTTAGCCGCTTTGCCCTTTTTGCACTTATGTTGCTTGTGGGAGTGAGCGTGGGAGCTAACCAAAACATATTTTCGTTGCTTAAACAGCAGGGAACGAAGCTGCTGTGGGTTCCTTTGGCAACCATTGTAGGAACTTTTGCGGGTGCTTTATTGGTGCATCCACTAACCAACCATGCATTGTTGGGCGAAACCTTGGCAGTAGGTGCCGGATTTGGATACTATAGCCTTTCGAGTATCATTATCAGCGAAATGTATAGCGAGGTATTGGGAGTAACTGCCCTATTAGCAAATATTACAAGAGAAGTAATCACTTTGCTTTTAGCCCCATTGATGGTGATTTGGTTAGGAAAACTTTCGCCTATTGCGTCGGGTGGCGCAACCAGTATGGACACTACCCTACCCATAATTGTGCAATCTGCTGGAAAAGATTTTGCCATTATGGCGGTTTTTCACGGTATAGTACTTACGGTTTTGGTTCCTGTGATGGTAAGCTTTATTCTTTCGTTTCTCTGATGTGCTTATAGCATTGCTCTGTAAGCCCCTTTGACCGAAACGGTCCAGATTGCGATATTTGCAGCCAGTGCGGCTTCTTCCCATTGCATGATAGTCCACCGATGGTTGGATGAATCTAATATTACTTTTTGTGGTTTCATCACATCCAAAACTTCTTTGGGATTGTGGCGTGGATTTTGGCTTACAATCAAGTAATCGACTGCCAAGAGTGGCGACACAATATTTTGCTCCATTTGGGGATTGAGTTTAAAGATATGCTTGTTGCCAAATTTCACCCAATTTTCTCTTCTAAGCAAAGCTCCCAGATGCACATCGAATTGCGACTGTGCTACTGGTATGATAGTAGTTTCTTCCATGCCCAAGCGCACTCTCAACGGATGGATATTGAAACTCTGTGAGCGTGGGTTCTCCAACACTGTTTCGCACATGAGAATAACACTCTCCCTGCCTTTTATAAACTCAATGGCCGTGGATCGGGGCACATCATAAACAATAAATGTGTTGTTGTGTTTAGCCGAAGTATTTCCAATAGTGATAGAGATAGTCAATAGCACCAAAGCAGCAACCCCGCCAACAAAGTTTGCTTGGGTTTTTCTCAACAGAAAGTATCTCCCAAGAAACAAACCCATTGCCAGAACACATAGCGTTTCCAGAATGCTGATGTGAACACCCGAAAAAGTAGAAAAGGGCAAACCTTCGATGAATCTTACCGAATGATTCATTGCATAAACCAAATACGCTACGGCCTTGCCCAAATACTCCCCTACAATGGGTATCGCAGCAAGACCCAGAGTAGCCATGGCAAGATAAATTATCATCGTTGACAAAGGCACTACAATAAGGTTGGTGATTAGAAAGTAGTTGGGAAACTGGTCGAAATAATACATTGCTATCGGACCTGTAACAAACTGCGCGGTAATGCTAACTGTGGTGAGCGCCCAAAGCCAGTCTATAATTTTGTTTTTGAAAGTAAACAGTTTATACATGGGGGGCTGTAGCGCAACTATGGCTATAACTGCCAAATAAGAGAGTTGAAATCCAATTTGGGTGATTAGGTAGGGGTCGTAGCAAAGCAACACAAAAGCGGAACCAGCAAGGGTGTTATAAATGTTGGTATTTCTGCCGAGGCTCTGTCCGATGGCTAAAAAGGTAAACATTGTTCCTGCCCTCAGCACCGATGGAGAAAAACCTGTAACGGCAGCATATATCCAAATAAATAGCACGGTGAAAATAGCTTTTAAGAGTTTGCCATGCTTAAAAACATTGAGGAATGAAAGCAGATACTTGATTGCCACATAAATGATACCTACATGCAAGCCCGACACGCTAAGTAAGTGCATGGCTCCCGAACCAGAGTATTCCTGCATCAAATCTTCATTGAGGTACTCTGTGTAACCAAACAAAAGAGCCGAAACTACAGCAAATTCATCACCGGCAATATTGTTTTCTTTGAGCGTACTTAGTGCGCTCTGACGCATATTTAATGCGCTGGCTTTCAATAAATTGCCGCGATTTTCTCCGGTGGCATACCAATTGCCCGACGACCTGTACGCCTGGTGATAAATATTCTTGTAGGCAAGAAACTTTTGAAAATTGAACTGGTAAGGATTCTTAGGCGGCTGAACATCCTGATATTGATTCTCTACAAGTAGAATATCGCCATACTGTAACTCGGCCGCCAAACTATCTTTTTGCAAATACAAAAGCAAACGACCCCTTACAGATACTACGGAATCGTTTTTTACCAATTTCTTTACCCGTGTAATTACCCTGAAAGAATTAGCCTTCTCCGAAACTTCATCGGTGATCATTAGAACCATCTTACCGTTGAAATTTGCGAAATTGCTAAAATGGCTGCTTCTGGATTTTTCATAATGATTTTGTGCAATATGGTATCCTACAACAAACATTATAAAAAAAGCTAAAGACCCAAACAGCCATCTATTACTAAAAGTTTGCTTTATGGCATAGACGGAAATCAACCAAATTGCAGCAGATAGAAGATAGAGTGCTAAGAATATTTGTAGAGAGAAAAAATATCCGACAACCAAAAACAATAGGATACCGCCCAAAAACGGCAGTAAAAGTCTGCATAACGGAAGATGCGAAAGGTTGCTCATTTACCGCTAATTTACGACAAATACTATTATGTTAAGGTATGATAGTATGAATAAAACGCAAAACTATAGAGCCAAAAAATCAGAAATCATTCTGGCTGCATTCTTGCTTGCCCCTTTTCCTCCCAGCATTCGACTTAGCTCTTCATATCCTACGGCTATATGCTTTTTATGCTGTGGGTCGTTCAATAACAGGTCTAAAGCATTCCTAAGATAAGAATCGTTGAAATCATTCTGAATCAATTCGTCAACAAGTCGCCGATTTAAAATTAGATTTACAAGAGAGATATATTTTACTTTTATCAGCTTTCGAGCAATCAAATAGGAAATACGGTTTATACGATAACAAACTAATTGCGGCACACCAAACAAGGCTGTTTCTAGAGTAGCCGTGCCCGAGGCAACTATTGCCGCACTTGCAACAGAAAGCAAGGGATATGTCTGTCCTAAGATTATTTTTACATCTGTGCCTGCCACCAAGTTGTTGTAACAACTTTGGGAATGCTCATGCACGCCAGCTACTACAAATTGATAATCGCCGAAATATTTTGAAGTAGCTGCCATTGTTGGCAGGTTGCTGATTATTTCTTGCATTCTACTGCCAGGCAACAATGCAACTATAGGCTTGTCTGTCAAACCATGGGTTTCGCGAAAGTGTCTTTCGGTAAGTTCATTTTTGAAATTGGCAATTGCATCGAGCAATGGATGACCGGGAAAATGTACCGTTACACCATATTTTTGATAAAACTCCTTCTCGAAAGGAAGAATCACCAGCATTCTATCAACGAAGGCCTTTATTTTCTTCACCCTCGATGCCTTCCATGCCCAGATTTGGGGCGAAATGTAATACACAACTTTAATGTCGTTCTTTTTTGCAAACTCAGCCATTCGCAGGTTGAAACCAGGATAATCAATGAGAATCAACACATCGGGCTTGTAAGCAAGTAAATCTCGCTCGCAAAGCTTTAGGTAGCCCAAAATGGTTCGAAGGTTGATGAACACTTCCCAAAAGCCCATAAACGACATTTCTTTGATGTGCTTAACCAATTCGCCCCCTTGAGCTGTCATTTTGTCGCCACCCCAATACCTAAATGAAGCACTTGCATCCATGCCCTTCAGCTCCCGCATAAGGTTGCTTCCGTGCAAGTCGCCCGAAGCTTCACCGGCAATTAGATAGTATTTCATCCGTAAATAATTTTAGGGTTTAAGGTCGGATGGAACTCCATGTTTGCTATTTTCAATGGAGTTTGTGTTTATTCGCAAACAAGTTCGTTTCATTTTATTCTATTGATTTGAAGATACATTGAAACAAATAATTCCAACACCTTGAATATTTTCTAATAATCTTAGTTCGTATCCCAATCTTGCACAGAGCGAAATTACAAAACTGCTACAAAATTACAAAAGCGACAATTGTGAATACAAATGTAGTCGCCAACAATGCCTTGCCTGTTTTGTAAGCTTTAAGGTTTATCATAAAATACCTGAATAGCAATAAATTGGCAGCTAAACCAGCCAAAGCTGGAGCTTGAGGATTTTGCACAAAAATAATGCCTTCTGTTTTTCCTAAAAAGTATAAAATTCCTATCACAACAAAATACAAGGTTGCTAAAATAAACAGCCCTAATAATACGCCAAGATGGTATGAGTCTTTTTTAAACATTGAATTGCCATTTGCTAAGTGAAGGAATTATTTGATGAGCTGTGAAATCGAATTGAACAGGCACGATGGATACAAATTTGCTTGCAAGAGCCCACTCATCGGTTTCACTACTATTTTCGTGCAGTTGAAATGTGCCAGTAAGCCAATAATAATCTCTTCCTCTTGGGTCTTTTCTGTGGTCAAACTCCTCTCTCCAGTTGCCTTTGGCTTGCCTGCAAATTCTGACTCCTTTTATCTCGTTCTCTGGCACCGCCGGGATATTCACATTAAGGCACACACCAGAAGGTAATCCTTGTGTAAGTGCATTGCGGGCAATTTGTTGTACAATGTTTTTGGATGGCAAGAAATTGGCATCTAAGCGATAGTCTGTAAGCGAAAATCCGATAGATGGGATGGATTCCATTGCCCCTTCGATAGCAGCCGACATGGTGCCGCTGTAGATAACATTGATAGAGGCATTGCTCCCATGATTGATTCCAGAAACCAGTAAGTCGGGCTTGCGATGAAGCACTTTGGTAACAGCCAATTTTACGCAATCTACCGGTGTGCCGCTACAACTGTAGGCTCGATAGGTGCCTTCTATATGCAACTCTTCTAAACGGATGGGTTTTTCGATGGTTACGGCGTGCCCCATTCCGCTTTGGGGTTTATCTGGTGCAACGACCACTACTTGCCCCAGATCGCACATAAAATTTATGAGATTTCTTATGCCCGGAGCCATCACTCCATCGTCGTTGGTTACCAATATTATGGGTTTACTCATCCTACTGAAATATTTTTTTTGAAACTTATTCTTCTTGCAGCCGACGGGGTGTATTTCAGTTGTGATTAAAACACATTGCCCGAGTATAAATATGCCTCCATGATTTTTAGCAAAACTATTAAGAATTTGGGATACTGCCTATCAAATCAAACAAAAGGTAATAGCTTCATATTAACTAATATTAACAGTGCCATTATGGCATAAATACATTGCTGGCTT
>DMJL01000041.1:5914-8985 GCA_003451785.1 Bacteroidales bacterium | reverse complement strand
AGATACCGTTTACCTACAGCCTGCTTTGTCCCTGTGCGAGCAACTTATAGTTTTGCAGCACGATGATCCAGAGCCGGATCTGATTTTTGGAGATTTCTTATTCAGAGAGCATAGATACGAAGAAGCACGCATTCAGTATCGTTTAGGTACAGAAATTGACCCCCAACGAATGCAGGCTTGGCATCAGTTGCTGGTTGTAAACAATATTCTCAGGGATTGGCAAAGTATGCTTGTCTATTCAGATAGAGCGTTAGAGTTTTTTATAGATCAGCCGGTGCTATTTTTGTTTAATGGGCTGGCAAATTTTCAATTGGACAATTATCAGGAAGCCGCATCAGCATTGGAATTTGGTCTTGATTTGTTGGAGCCGGAAAGTAACCTAAAATTATCTTTTTACGAGTTGCTTGGGTCGGCTTATCACCATTTGAGAGAGTTTGCAAAAAGCGATTCTGCTTATAAAAGGGCCTTGCGTATTGACCCGCAAAACTCTACCATTCTCAATAATTTTGCCTACCACCTAGCAGTGAGAAACATCAGACTATCAGAAGCCGAAACTATGGCATTAGAAGCCAATAGGTTAAGACCTGGCGTACCCGCATACCAGGATACTTTGGGCTGGATTTATTTCAGGCAAGGAAGATTTTTGGAAGCTAAAGAATGGATTGGCAAAGCTGTTCTGGGCAGCGAAACACCCAGTGCAGTTATTTTGGAGCAATACGGAAATGTACTTTATAAGCTAAATAATGTTGACGAGGCCGTGAAATACTGGATAAAAGCCAAGGAAACCGGCGAAGGCTCAGAATTGCTGCATCAAAAAATTAGAGATAGAAGATTTTATGAAAAGCCTTGATATGAGAATATTGTTGCTGGTTTTTACCCTACAATTATTCTTTGTAGGTTGCAGGCCACTTAGGCAGGTGATAGAATTAGATGAAGCGCAAAGGTCAGCTGAGCTTGCTCATAGAAATATACATGCACATCATGCAAATTATGAGTCCTACTCAGCACGGTTTTCGGGTACTGCACTTTGGGCAGGCAACACCCAACCAGTGAGCGGCTCCATTCGCATTCAAAAAGATCAAGCAATTTGGATCTCTTTGGCTCCACTTTTGGGAATAGAAATAGCACGCATAGTAATACGCCCCGATTCTGTATGGTTTCTCAATCGCCTAAATACCACATACTTCATTGGGGACTTGAGTTTTTTCAATGAATTGGTTGGTACTAACTTAGATTTCTTTATGATGCAAGATGTTTTGATGGGTAACGATTTTTCGCATTTTACCAACCATCCGCCACAAACAAGCCAAGAAGGAAATTTATTGAAACTGAATTTTTCGCGTAGAGATAGAAATACTCCTGAAGAACCCTTATGGATTACCCATAGTTTGTGGGTGGACCCACAAACCCATCGATTAGCGCAGTCCTTAGTTGTACTTCCTGAATTTATGCAGCAAATACGTATTCGCTATGATCGCATGGCTGCCGTAAACGGGCAGAAGCTTCCCGAGCAGGTACAGGTTAGTCTTTTGTCTGATGGCACCTCTGCAGAACTTTCTATCCAGTTGAGCAGAATACAAATAAATACGCCTGTTAATATTACTTTTAGTGTGCCACCGAGGTACCGGCATCTATAAACCCGTCATTTCATGAGGCGCAAAAGATTAAATATCGGTTTCTCCAGCATAAAGGCTCTCACCATTATGTCAATCTTTGTGCTTCTGCCCATTGTGGTAGCTTCTCAAGATAGGGAAGCCTTGGAGCGCAACCGGGTGCAAATTGAAGGAGAAATCAGACTCATCAACCAGATGCTGCAAGATGCTCGAAATTCGGCCGAGGCGGGGTTGAGCCATTTAGTAATACTCAACACTCAAATTAACAGAAGGGAAAGACTTCTTGAAACCAATAGACGAGATATAGCCACCTTGGACAGAGAAATAACTGCGCAAGAGAGGGAACTGGTTAGGCTTGGTTTGGAGCTGGATGAACTACGGTACTCTTTTGCCCGTATGATACGGAAAGCCTATATAACACGAAGCGCGTACCAACGATTGGCCTTTATCATTTCATCCGAGAGTTTCAATCAGGCTCGCAGTAGGTTAATTCACTTGCAGGACTATGCTCGTCATCGTAGAGTACAAGCTCAGGTAATAGAACGAACTCAGGCTCGGCTTACATTGGAAATAGCCAGACTTGAATTACAAAAAGATGAAAAGGAACAATTGGTGGCAGAACAAGCCCGTTTGATTGGGGAATTGAATCGTGAGAAGAGTGAGCAGGACCGGATAGTTCGGGATTTGCGTCGAAGGGAGCGTGAGCTATCAGAAAGGCTTCGTAGGCAGGAGAGGGCTCGGCAGGATTTGCAGCGAAGTATCGAACGCATTATAGCAGAAGAAAGGAGAAGGGCACAAGAACAGGCACGAGCCGCAGGAAGGCGCGTAGCACCAGGTGAATTTCCCCTCAGCCCCGAAGAGAGAACTTTGTCGGGGAATTTTGCCGCCAATAGAGGAAAGCTGCCTTGGCCAGTGGAGAGGGGCGTAATTTCAGGAACATTTGGAGTACATCAGCATCCCGTTTTGCGAAATATTCAGGTTGTAAACAACGGTATTGATTTTTCTACGACACCCGGTGCAAGAGCAAGAGCTGTGTACGAGGGAAGAGTGAGTAGAGTTGTAACTGTGCCCGGTGCCTTCTATGCAGTAATAATTAGGCATGGAGAATACCTTACAGTATATTCAAATCTTAGTAGAGTATTGGTAAACAATGGGGACAGAGTAACAACAAGACAGGATATAGGAATTGTGGCAACAAACAACCGCGAAGGAAATACTGTGTTGCACTTCGAGTTGTGGCACGGAAATCAAAAGATGAATCCACAGCAATGGATTGCAGCACCACAATAATACAGTAGTTATGGTTGGTTGATTTGGTCATTTTTGTAAATTTGCATTCTAAGAATAAATTTTTATCATGGAAAATCTTTTTGTACTTGCTTTTATTGGCATTCAGGAAATTCTAATCATTTTGCTTTTGGCACTTCTTTTTTTTGGTGGTCGTAAAATCCCCGAGCT
>DMJL01000041.1:871-5537 GCA_003451785.1 Bacteroidales bacterium | reverse complement strand
CTCAAAAGACTGAAAATAAAGAGGAAAAGGTTGCAGAATAGGCAGTTTGATTCGGAAACATCTTGATGGTTGCATTGTGTAAAATCTGGCATTAAGGAGTTTCCCTGTTTTTCTTTAGGATTCTTAGTTGCCACATGTGGTATTGTGTTTAATTAGGTTGACACGATTCTGCATTTTCGTTTGTTGTGCATATTCGTTTAAGTTCACCCTGTGTTTAACAGGTTCACAATGTTTTTTTAAAATAGTTAGCATATAAATGTTTAAAGTACTACTTCCATCGTTTTTGCTTATTTCGGTTTTGTTAAATCCATTTTCTACTGTAGCCCAGCAGACCATAGCCCAGCAGCCCGATACCGTACAAACCGTTATTATAACCCCCGACGATCATATTTCGGCTATGCTCGACAGTTTGGCGCAACTGAAGATTTTTCAAAGCATAGATGCTCGCAATGAACAAATAGCCGGTCAGCGAGTGCATCCGAGAGATTTTGTCCCAGTTTTTCCGGATTCAGTAATTGCTCAGCGCATTCGCGCTATGAACGACAGGTCGCCTTTCCAGTTTGTTTTCAACGATGCGGTTAGATCTTTTATAGACTTATATGCCAATCGCCGCCGATCGCTTACTGAGAGAATGTTGGGCTTGGCACAATTATATTTTCCTTTGTTCGAAGAACAATTGGATAGGCACAATTTGCCTTTAGAATTGAAGTATATAGCCATAATTGAATCTGCCCTCAATCCAACAGCACGCAGTCGTGTTGGAGCTACCGGATTGTGGCAGTTTATGTTTCACACAGGGCGGATGTACGGCTTGGAAGTAAATAGTTTTGTTGACGATCGCATGGATGTTATTCGCTCTACTATTGCAGCAGCTGAGCACTTGGTGGATTTGTACGAGATTTATGGCGACTGGAAACTTGTGCTTGCAGCATACAATGCCGGCCCAGGCAATGTCAACCGCGCTATTAGGCGAGCCGGAGGCGTAAAAGATTTTTGGAAAATTAGCCCTTTCCTGCCTCGTGAAACCCGAAACTATGTGCCAGCTTTTATTGCCGTTGCCTATGTGATGCAGCATGCCCAAGAACACAACCTTTTTCCGATTGCCCCCCGCTTCTCCTATTTCGAGGTAGATACCATAAAGGTACACCAAGAAATTAGCCTTAGGTCGGTAAGTCAATTCACGGGTTTAGAACTTGATGTGCTTCGCTATTTGAATCCTACCTTTCGGCAAAATATCATTCCCCGAAATGAGAGCAACCCCTATGTGCTTCGCATACCAAGTGAATACACAGCACTTTTTCTAGCGAATCAGCAAACTATTCAAAATTATCGCACAGCTGATGAAGTAAGGCAACAAGAGCTTGCTGCACAGATGGAAGAAACTACTGTGCATATAGTGCGTTCCGGCGAAGTATTAGGTAGCATAGCTCGCAGATACGGAACCACAGTAGGCCAAATTCAACGCTTGAATAACCTTAGAGGAACTACAATTCGACCTGGTCAGCGATTAGTAGTAAATGCACCTGCCGGCGCAAGGCAGGAAGCAACTGCAAGTACAGCAAGTGTACATACCGTGCGTTCGGGCGATACACTCACAGAAATAGCGGCCAGGTACGGCGTTACCGTGCGCAATCTTTTGGATTGGAATAATTTGAGCAGCTCCAACATTAGGGTGGGCCAACGATTAAGAGTGCGGCAGCCATAAAGCAGAGATGGTTGCCGAAAATCAAATTTGTGGCAATCTGAAATTTTAAGAAAGGGTTGTTGTGTAAATGTAAGTTGAAAACTCTTTTTGGCACTTTAATTGTGGAAATTTGAGATTGTTAGAAAAACCAATGATGTGCTGTTTTTGCATCAATTTTACCAAATTGGCTATCGCCATAGGTTCTGAAAAATGATGAATGCGCTTTTGTCCTATGATTCTTATAATTTTAAACCTTATCAGGTGAAGTTCTTTTGAGAGGTTTTGAAACAAAATTGTTCGAAAACTGAAATGCGAATTCCATCTGACTTTATTAAAACAAATGATCTACAAATGAAGAAAATAACGCTGCTTTTTTGCCTATCACTTATCTTATTGGTTTCTTGCAGAGTAGAGCGAGCCACCAAGCCTTCTGCAACCGGTGCCACAGCCGAGCTTTTGGTGATAATGAATAGTGCCAGTTATCAAGGTGAGGCGGGTTTGGCAGTTAGTGAAGTTTTTCAGCAGCCCATACCAATGTTTCTGGCTCCCGAACCTAAGTTCGACTTGGTGCGATTACCCCCCGAAAACTTTGTCGAGCTTTTTCAGTCGCATCGCCATATTCTTATCGCAGATATTTCTGATACTCATGAGAAATCTGCACTCTCCATTGAGAAAAATGTATGGTCGCAACCGCAAATGGTTATTAGGGTAAATGCTCCCAACGATTCCCTATTTGCTTTGATCTTGAAGGCAAACGCCGATGCATTTATCGACCATTTTCTCTCAGTGGAATTTGAGCGGATTATCAACGCCAACAATCGTATCCCCAACCAAGCTGCCCGGCAAACCGTGAAAGAGAAGTTTGGTTTTGAAATGGCTATTCCCGAGGGTTTTTTTGTTGCAGTAGAGGGAGACAATTTTGTTTGGATTCGCCGAACTGGTGTAGCGCAAGATTTGGAATTAGGTGTGCTTATTGCATCTTTACCCTATACTGACCCAGCCGTAGATTTTGCCCACGAAACTATAGAAGCTCGTCGCGACTCGCTTACACGCAAATATGTGCCGGGAGAATTTGATGGTTCTTTCATGACAACCTATCCCGAACTGCCACCCCAGTTTGCTGAAATCAACTTCAATGGGCATTTTGCAGTAGAAGCCCGCAGTCTGTGGCGAATGCACAACGACTTTATGGGCGGTCCCTTTATAAACTTCACTATGGTGCAACCCCACAACAACCGATTACTTATTTTAGACGGCTTTGTATATGCACCAGGTGAACCCAAGCGGAATTTTATGCGTCAGGTAGAAGCACTCATCCGTAGCATCTCCTTTCCTGAGGCTCAGGCCCAACCCACTGCATCCCCATAAACCGTAAACGAGTGTGGATTCTTTTGCTATTGCCAATGGTTTAGGGATGTGAAATTACCGATTTTAGAAACGATTGGCAAAGGTAGAGCTATACAGTTTGTGGGATTTGTCGTTTGTAACTGCGCATTAGCCCTGCTTGAATTTCCTTTGCGAAACCCTGCAAGCCTGCCACACTTGTCTATAGAATGCGCTGTAGGGGATTGGATACAATGGGATTCATGACTTTGCAAATATCTGAAGATTCAAATCCCCCATTAGCATCGGGTTGGAGTTTAGATTTTCAAGCAGCAGTTATTGATTTTGTAGTTGCGGTTGAGAAAATGTTGTGGCGTGCCAATGAACTCTGATAGCCTACACTGCATAATAAAACACCCTAATCCATTTACGGAATTCCCATTACAGTGATTAATTCACACAAAAAAACCGGCATTTGCCGGTTTTCAAAAATTAAATGTGTGGTTGGAATCTACCTTCTGTAGCCCAATCGGCGGAGTACTTCATCGCTCATATCGAATCTCACATCGGCAAATACCATAGTCATTGCACCTGCGCGGTCGAATATGATGGCAAAGTTTTCGCTGGTTGCCAGTTCTTTCACTGCATTGGCTACTCTTTCTTGGATTGGCCTGATAAGTTCTTGGCGCTTTTTAAACAAGTCGCCTTCTCTGCCAAACCGCTGCATCTGCAATTCCTTAGCCTGCCGCTCTCGTTCAATAATATTTTCTTCCCTTTGGCGGCGCATTGCTTCTGGTAGAAGGGGGGCTTCGGCTTGATAGTCGCGATACATACGTTCAATATTAGCAAAAAGGCTTTCTAATTCTTCCTGCCACTGGTTGCTTACCCTCTGCAGTTCTTCTTCGGCTACCCTAAACTCAGGGATGTTGTCCATTATGTAGTCAGTATCTATGTATGCAAACCTCTGTGAGAATGCTGGGGCAGAAACCAATAATAGAGCAAAAATTACCAATAATTTTTTCATGGTGCTGTCCTCCTGATTTTAATTTTTCAATTTGTATCCTAATCTATGGCCCGCCCTATAGAGAAGTGAAATCTGCCGCCACTATCGTCTGGTCGCCCAGGTATGCTATCGAAACCGTATCCATAGTCAATACCCAACAGTCCAAACATTGGTAGAAAAATTCTCAGACCCACACCAGCCGATCGTTTTATATCGAATGGGTTAAACTCCTGGATGCTTCTCCAAGCATTTCCACCCTCCAGAAATCCCAGCGCATAGATGGTTGACATCGGACTAAGTACTATGGGGTACCGGATTTCCATAGTGTATTTAGTGAACGCACCTCCACCTATTTCATTACCTTGTCGGTCGGTAGGTGTGAGAGAGAAGTTTGCATAACCTCTAAGAGCGATGATTTCCCTGCCATCGATTTCCCAGCCCGATATTCCATCGCCTCCCAAATAAAATCTTTCGAAGGGTGGTAGTCCAATTTCTCTATTGAAATATCCCAAGAAACCCATGCGGGTACGAGTGGTTAATACCAAATTTCCTGCCAAAGTTGTGTACCACGATGTGTTGAACCTCCACTTATGGTATTCCAGCCATCTAAATCTTTCTCCTTGGTCCATCTCTGCGAAGTTTTGGTTGGAGAACAA
>DMJL01000041.1:0-476 GCA_003451785.1 Bacteroidales bacterium | reverse complement strand
AATACGATATTGTAATTCAGGTTGTTGGATTGCACATTTTGAATAGCAAATGCGATTGGGCTATTTTGAATGTGATAGTTTTGATAATTAATGGTTTGGTGCAGGGTGAAGAAGTCATCAGGAAAAGTTAGCCGTTGTGCTAATCCTACGCTTGCACCAATAATAGAGAAAAAGCCGTAATTGGGGTCTGTGCGTGGCAATTGTGAGCGGTGTGTTGTTTGATACAAACCCAAGCTTAGCGAGTTTGGGCGGCGCCCACCTAACCAAGGCTCCTGAAACGAAAGGTTGTAGGATATGTATCCACGACCGAAGGTTTGCGCTCTTACTGAAAGTTTTTGTCCATCGCCGGTAGGCAAGGGTCTCCATGCACTGCGGTTCAATATGTTTCTTGTGCTAAAATTATTGAATGTAACCCCAATGGTACCAATGATGCGCCCTGCACCCCAGCCACCCGAAAGTTCAATCTGGTCGGAGGA
>DMJL01000143.1 GCA_003451785.1 Bacteroidales bacterium | reverse complement strand
TCTCTGGTGTGGGTGGCTGTTACTCCAATCTGATTGGTAACGGTGAGCTTTACAGTAAAGGTATCAGCCCGCGCAAAGATGTGCGTCGGGTTTTCTGCCGTTGATGTATTTCCATCTCCAAAATCCCAATGAAAGGAAGTAGCATTCGACGAAAAGTTTGTGAAAACAACCTGACGCCAATTGTCAGGACTTACCTGAAATTGAAAGGTGGCAATAGGATCCTCAAAAACCTCTTCTGGGCGGCAAGATTGAAGTGCCATCGAAGAGAAAAGGCCTAAAAACAATAACACACCTATAAAGTGTGTAGATTTCATTTTAATTTTTTTCATAATTCATAATGGTTTTGGTAAGAAAAATTTAACAGTGGTTTGAAGTAAGTAGTTTATTTAAAAGGGAAACTAATAAATCGGCCGAACTTTGAGCTGATTGGTTCTGCAATTTTAAACTAAAAGGCAGGCTAAATGCAAATTTTATCATTCATCAAAATTTCACAACGCTTATTATTTACTACATCAATAATACATCATAGTATATTTAAAATCCTGATAGCAAACTAAATATAAAATTTACAATGCATTAACCACTTTCACAAAGTTTGCGAATTTTATCCCTGTCAGACTATGGGTTTTAGGTAGTTTGAGCAAGAAATTCAACTTCTAAATGTTGCCCAAAACAATATCAGAAAATTCCGAAAATCCTGAATCACGAGTTTAAGGTATAAAGTATAAAGTAGGCTGAAAAGCTAATCCGTTGACCCAAATCTTGAATTTTTGTTTTACATAGCTTAATTCGCAGATTGATGTATCAGAATGTCATTATAAATTCGGCAAGATTGGTGTCGTGCGATAGGTTGAGCTTCTGCCGTAGGCGATACCTGCTGATTTCAACTCCCCGCACCGATACATTCATCAACGGTGCAATTTCCTTGGATGAGATGTTCATTCTTAGATAGGCGCAAAGTCTGAGGTCTTTGGGTGTAAGATTGCTGTATTTGGTTTTTAACCGTGTGATAAAATTCTGGTGTACTTCGTCGAAATAACTGTTGAATATTTCCCAGTTTTTTTCATTGCGCATATCCTTGGTAATTTTTCGCAATAGATTGTTTACAACTTGTTTGTCGTGGCCTTCTTGGTTGCTTTTTCTTAACAGACGGGCAAGATCATCCTTTAACTCAGTAAGGGTTTTGTTTTTCTGAATCAAATGCAGGGTTGCGTTGGCCAGTTCTTTGTTTTTATGGTCCATTTCAATGCGCAGAGTTTCGTTTCGAAGGTTCAATATTTCTTTCTCGGTCAAAATGTTTTGTTCTTGAAACAATTTTTCGCGCTGCGAGAGCCTTTTTTCGAGCCGAATTTTTTCGCGCTGACGAACTCTTAAAATCCTCCTTCTGATATAATAAATATTGCCAGCTATAATTATTAAAAACAATAGTGCATAAAAGATGAAAGCAACATTGGAACGGTGCCAGGGCGGTGCTATGCTAAAATGAAATTCAGAAACGGCACTTTCCATTCCAAATCCATTTATAGCCTTAACCTCGAAAACATAGTTGCCTTCTCTTAGGTTGGTATATTCCTTAAAGTTGGTTGTTGTCCAGCTTGACCAATCAGCATCGAATCCTTGAAGGCGATACGCAAATCTTGTTGCAGTTGGATTTTGGTAAACAGGAGTGGTGAATCGAAAGGATACCGAATTTTGATTATAGGGAAATATTCGGCCTGAATGCACAACTAAATAATTTTGCACCGGATAAAAGATGCGGTTTCCTTCCCTTCCGTAAAAAACAACATCTCTAAAAAAGACTGGTTCGGGATCTTTTTGGTTATGCACGATAGCCGAATTGTAGTGTGCCAACCCTCTTTGTGTGCCTATAAAAATATTTTCTTCGGATTCGATAAAAAGATTTTGGAATGCCGGAAGCAAAAATTCATTGATGCGCGAAAATGGAGAAGTTATATCTCGAAATGAGCCATCTTCTATTCTTCGCATCAACCCGAGATAGTGTTCAGTAAAATACCAAATATTTCCATTACTGTCTTGGTGCATTTTGTCAACGAAGCCTTTGTTGATAAAAAGGTTGTTGAGTACCGGATTAGGCTTAAATTTTTGTTCGAAATAGTCGTACTGCAAAATTCCTTCCCTGGTAGAAACAACCATCTGACCGTTTATCATATGAAGGTTAAAGGGCAATTCATAGGGTAGGCCATGTTTGTTTCTCAACAATGATACCGTGTTGATTCTGCGGAAATCATCTTGTGGTTGTAGTTTAAAAATACCCCTATATCCATGGGAAACCCAAATGTTCTTTTGATGGTCAATAAAAAAATGGCGAGAAGATTCGTGAAATCCACCAATTTTATTATCAAAAATCCAACGCCCGCCGGTTTTGGTTAATAATACCAAACCTGTATAAGTTCCTGCCAAAATCTGGGAAGGATTGAAAGGGTTTTGTACAAACGACCAGAAGCCGCGTATATCCGATATTTTCCTAGCCCTATTTCCTTCAATTACAAAACTACCAATGTTGTGCCCGCAAAAAAGTGTATTTGCAATAACCTGAAGGCTCCAAACCTGACCCTCAGTTCCTTCTATTAACGAAAAACCCAAGTTCTGGTCGGGCTTGTTTTGAATGTCATTTAAGGGGGCTACAAAAAGACCCTGATTGGTTCCGACATAAATGCGGTTGTTGTGCACTATACTTGCATAAACAGTTTCAATGTTAAAAATGTGATTAAAGATAGTCATAGGCGAGCCAACTTCCACTAAGTCAATACCATTATCAAGTCCTACCCACAGATTTTCGCGCCGGTCCTGAAAAATTGACAAAATGGTATTGTTTTGAAGCCCTTTGAACCGGTTTAGGTGCTGCAAAATATTTCCCCGATTGTCGGTAACATAAAGCCCGTCTCTGATAGTTCCAAAAGCAAAGTTTCCATCTTTGAGCAAAACGCCTGAAAAAAGGTTTTGCATTGCTAAGTATGGGCTTACTTCGCTTTTCCAAGGAGTAAGGAGACCACTTTCCATAATAAAGATTCCTTCGTTGGATGTACCAATTAATATCCTTTGAGGAGTTAGGGGTAGCATGAACATAATCTCATTGCGGAAGAAGATAGGATGGTTAGAAACAAGTATCAGTGAGTCGTTTCTAAGCGTCATAAGTCCTTGGCTGTTTTCTACAATATAGAGCGAGTTGCCCACTTGGTGCAAAAAACTGAACTCACTCAAAGGCTCAATGACCTCAATGGAATTGTTTTGGTATATGAAAATATGGGAGAACGACTGGAAAATAATACGATCGTTGTGAAGAAATATTCGCCATATCTCATCAAATTTTGCGTGTTGCGCAGGTATGAGCTCAACTAATGAGTTCCACCGCATCAGGCCGTTATTGTCTAAAGCAAGGTACCCAATATCTTCAAAAGCCCCTGCATAAATTTTATCATCAACCGCCAAAACAGAGCGCACCACAGATGCATTTGTCATGGGAAATACCTGCCAACTTGTACCGTCGAACT